>DASTMB010000037.1 GCA_035714365.1 Mycobacteriales bacterium
GTCGCGGTCGGTGCGACCGCGGTCAGGGTGACGGCGACGGCGGTGACGCCGGTGGCCGGGACGCCGGCGGTGCCGGCGACCGGGAAGTGGATGGTGGCGCCGGGACCTGCGGCGTGGCCGACGCCGCCGAGGCTGGTACGGGTGTCGAGCACCCGCCGCGGCGCCACCGGCACCCAGGTCGTGCCGGCGGTGGTGGTGCCGGCGGTGGCGTAGTAGCCGATGAGGTCGGCGACGACGTGGGTGGTGCCGGCGCTGTTGTAGACGGCGGCGTGGTTGCCGGTGCCGGGTCGGACGACGACGAGCGTGGTGGTGTTCTGACGGGCGGTGAAGCTCAGCGACGCGACCGCTGGGCGGGCCGATCCCCAGGGGTGCGCGACGAGGCCGCCGGTCGCGGTCGGTGCGACCGCGGTCAGGGTGACGGCGACGGCGGTGACGCCGGTGGCCGGGACGCCGGCGGTGCCGGCGACCGGGAAGTGGATGGTGGCGCCGGGACCTGCGGCGTGGCCGACGCCGCCGAGGCTGGTGCGCGTGTCGAGCACCCGCCGCGGCGCCACCGGAACCCAGGTCGTGCCGGCGATAGTGGTGCCGGCGGCGCCAGCCACGCTTGGCGACGTCGCCGCAACTCGCATCGCCCTCGGGGGTGACCAGCCGTATGCGGTGGTTGTGGCCGTGACGACGGCCGCCACGGCGACTGCGATTATTCCGGTGGCGCGCGGCATCCCGGCCTCCTCCTGCGGATGTCGCTGACCGTGCCACCTCTCCCCGTGCACATCAGGTCTACCTCCTCCTGGAGGGTGAGAACGTCACCCTCCAGGAGGAGGTAGACCTGAGTCGCGCACCCTGCTGCCTCACGCGCGCGCTGCGATCACAACGAATGCGACTACTCATCGCTGCACCACGACAGCAAGTGCCTGTTTGAGGGCGCGCGGGTCAACAAGCACTCGGTGCACCTCAACGTGCCGGTTCCGGTGATCGGCGGTCGGCTCCCATCGGGGCGTGTCGTGGTCGTTGGTGCCGGCCACGGTCCGGGCCGGGTTGTGGCCCGGACCGTGGCTTGTTCTCAGACGGCGCTGCGGACTTTCTCCGTCAGCATGGAAACGTAGCCCTCAGCCTTCGTGACGGTCGTTCGGGCCGCTGCAACATCGGCGTGGTATTGGAGGACGGCGCCGACCCGTTCAAGGGGATCGCCGCCGGCGAGGACCTCATTGAGCAGTTCCTCACCGCGCGTGACAAGCGTGGCGAGGTTGCTGGTGCGACGAGTGCGGGGACTACGCTCACGGGTCGGCGCAGGTGGCGCAGGCTCGGGGTCGGGCTCGATCGGTAGATCGGTCGCGGCGCGAAACGCCTGTTCCAGATTCCATCCGATCGTGTACGCGTCGTTCCGTTCGTACGCGTCGTCGAACGCCTGGGGGTCGATGTCGAACGCCCTGCTGGCGTGTGGCTGGTAGCCCTTGGACCGCTTCTGCCGCCGCTTCTTCGCGGCGATCTCCATGGCGGGAGTCCCGCCGATCTGGAAGCGGCCGTAGGTGCCGATCCGGCCGTGCTGGAAGACTGCGACCGCCTCGTCGCCGCGGTCGACGACGTAGGTCCGGTAGAACTTGTTGCTCGTCCCGGTGGTGCAGCGCAGCTCCTGGGCACTGACCTGGTAGGTCATGCGACCACCGTCGTCCGGGCGCGCATGTCGCACAGGGCGTTGATCGCCAGCTCGAGCGCCGCGGTGGCGCGCCCTTCGGCCTGGCCGAGGATCTGGGTGAACTCCCGGGTGCGGTCAACGACGTCGTCGTACTGGGCCCGGAGCTGCTGGTAGACGGTCGCGGAGATCGTGCCGGTGCCTCGGGCGGCCCGATCGTTCTCCTCGGCGATGCGCCGTACCAAGCCGGTGATGGTCGTCTCGACCTCGTCTGCGAACGCCTGGCCGATCATGCGTCGCTGCTTACCGGTGTCGACGAGAGGAAGCGAGTGCAGCATCGACGCCGTGGAGAAGCGGCCGACGAGCGTTTCGAGTTGGCCGAGGGCTTCGTGGCGGGAGACGTGGACGAAGTAGACACCGCCTGACGGACGGACCGCGACCGCCCGCAGCGAGAGCAGGTACGAGCGGACGACCGCGCGCAGCGCCTGCGCTTGTAGATGCGTGCTCATCGTCGTGTACCGGTTGCGGATCGAGTGGCACAGCGTCTCGGCGTGCGGCTGCTCGTCTGCGGAGAGTGCGGCGAGGTCGAGGTCGAGCTCGACGCGGGCGGGATTGCGGTGGAAGACCGCGTCGCCGACGTTGTCGTACGCCAGCCGGCGGCCTTGCGGGTCGCAGGTCTCGCGCATGATGTGGCGGGCGACCTCGTCGTGGGTGCTGGCGACCTCGCGCACCATCAGCGTCGCACGTCGCCCACCCGGCAGCGGGTACACGGCGGTGGCATCAGTGCTCGCGGCGCGGAACGCGTCGACCGGCTTGATCGGGTGCGGGAGATGGGCGGGGTCGAGCTTCAGCTCGTCGAACCAGTCGACAAGCTGGTCACGGGTGACGGCGCTCGCCGCGACGGTGTACCAGGTGATCGAGCCGATGAACCGGTCGGCGGGCAGGTCGGCGATCTGCTCGCGGTAGTCGTCGAGGACAGTGACAGTCACGGCGCTCCTTTCAGTTTCGAGGCTCAGCCGGCGGCGCGGTCGGGCCGCGTCGCGAGCAGGCGTGGACTTGGACCGGCGACGGGGTCAGACCATCCGGAAGATGTCGGCGACCCGGGCCGGGTCGGCGAACTCGGTGATGGAACGGACGTTGTCCGACAGCGCGTGCAGTGGTCCGCCGACGGCGCAGCCGACGGCGATGCCGAACAGCCGGAACCCGAGCCGGTGCTTGGCGGCGAGGAATCCGCGCTGCCAGTCGGAGGTGACGGCGCAGTCGTCGTCGGTGATGAACACGACGTCGGCCGCCTTCCGGCCGGTAACCGTGAACTCCTCGTCGAGGATCTGGGCAGCGAGGTCGAGGGGGACCATGAAGTCGGTGCCGCCGTTGAAGAAGGTCTCGACGAAACCGAGCACGTCCTCGATGGGGCCGCGGCCGGCGGGGAACCGGTACACCTGCTGCTCGTTGGCGCTGGAGAACAGGACGGCGACGAAGTCGCGGCCGGCGGCGCGCGCCTGGTCGAGCAGGGCGAGGGCGAACGCCTTGGCCCACGCCTCCCGCGTCACTCCTGCCGTGTCCCTGATTGTCATGGACCCTGAGGTGTCGACGCAGCACACGATCGCGCCCTGACCGACCCGCTCAGTGCCCTGGTGGGCGTAAGTGAGGACCTGACCTTCGACGAGGCGGGCGAGCAGGCTGCGTCGCAGGTGCGGGTTGGCGAGCGCCGCAAGTTCGGAGCCGACCATGTCCGGTAGCCGATCGGAGAGGGTGACACCGATGACCTCGTCACGGCCGTAGACAACCTTGCGGGCCCGTTCGCCGGCGGCCATGAGCCGGAACCGGCCGAGCAGCTTGCGGAACTCTGCGATGCGGTTGCGTCGCAGCGCGGCGACGAGCGCAGCACGTTCGGCGTACGGGAGCTTCTGCACGACGCCCGGCTCGACGCCCCACGCGCGCAGGAGCTCGGCTTCGTCGGTGAGGGCATCTGCGGCGTCGGTCACAGCCTGCTCTACGGGTTTGCGCGCGGCCGCGGCGAAAGCGGCGCGGGCCTCGTCAGCGTCCTGCCGGGCCTGGTCGGACTCCTTCTGCGCCTGACCGGCCGCGGTGGCGGCTTGGGCGAGCGCGTCCGCAGCCTGCTGCTGTGCCTCGGTCAGCGGGCCTTCCCCGTCGTAGTCGCCGAGGGCAGCGGATGCCGCGTCCAGGCACGCTTGCAGCGCCTGTTCGGCGGCGGTCCGGCCGTCCTCGGCGCGGCGTTCGGCCTGCATGGCTTCCGCGGTCTCCGGCTGGCTGTCGAGGACCTCGCGGACCTGCTCACTGACGCCGAGCGCGGCCATCGCCGCGCCGTAACCGTCGTGACGGGTGTACGCGCGCAGCCGCTGCGCGTCGGGGCTGGTGGCGATGTGCTCGGCGACGGCGTGGTTGCCGTGGCAGCGCGGGTCCATCTCCGGGAGAGCTCGGAGCTGCGGGTCGGCCTTGTAGAACTGCAGCACGGTGTCGCGGACGAGGTCGGGAGCGAAGTCGTGGTGCAGCGCAAGCTCGTCGGTGAAGCGGCGCAGCGCGGGAAGGCCGTCGGCGAGCTCGTCGAAGACGGCGGCGTCGAATCGGTCGTGGCGTACCGCGTCGGTCGCGGTGCCCTGCGGTGGCCGTGCGCTAAGCAGCGCCCGGCCCTTGGCGAGCAGGTCAGTGAGGAAGCCCATCAGGCCGCCGACCCGGCGCCGAGCACCTCATTGAACAGCCGCAGCTTGATGTTCCGCGCCCGCGCGACGACCTCGTCGAGCTTCGACGTCGACCGCCCGTCTGCCTGCGCCTGCTCGGCCAGGGTCTTCGCTCGCTGCTCGATCTCGCCGGCCTTGAACTGGGCCTCGATGGCGTAGCTGGTGCGCTTGTCGAGCGCTTCACCGGCGCGAGCGGCGAGCTCGGTCTCGATGTCGTCGAGCTGGCGGGACATCTCGACGGCCTCGCGGTTCGCCGGGCTGGTCTTGGCGAGTACCTGGCCTTCGACCACCGGCGCGTGCTCGATCGCAGTCCAGAGCACGTGCCGCAGCACCGGCAGGTCGTCGTCGTCGACCGCAGAACGGCCGTCGAGGTACGCCGACGCCTGCAAGAGGCGGACCGCCTGCTTCCACCGGCGGTCGGACGCCTGCACTCCATCGCCGGCGAGGCTGACCCGCAGTTCGAGCAGTGCGTCGCGGATGCCGGCCGGGACGGCGACCGTGGGCACCTCGCTGTCGATCGCGGCCTGGAGCTCGGCGAGGTCGATCGTGGTCCTGGCGGTCGCCGGCGACGTCCTGGTGGCCGTGTCGAGCAGGGTGGTGAAGCTGCCCGGCTCCTGCACGTAGTCGACGAAGACGTGGACGAGGAACCGGTCGCGGATGGCCGCGAGCTCCGGTTCGAGCAGCTCGTTCGATGCGCCGATGAAGCTGATGAGCGGCAGCGTCATCGGCGTGGAGTTGTGGTGGTACACCCGCTCGTTCAGCGCGGTGAGCAGCGGGTTGAGGACCGTGGGGCCGGCCTTGCCGATCTCGTCGCCGAATGCGATGTGCGCGGTCGGCAGGTAGCCGTCGACGTTGCGGTGCCAGACGCCGGTGGCCTCGAACGCCTTGAGGTCGATCGGGCCGAACACGAACTCGGGTGGGAGTAGCCGGTCCAGCAGCGTTTCCCAGTAGCGGGCGCCGTCGAAACGGCCGGTCAGCGCGCGGACCAGCGCCGACTTCCCGGTGCCGGGAGGGCCGTAGAGGATGGCGTGCTGCTTGGCGAGCACGGTGACCATCAGCGTCTCGAGGACGTCGCGCCGTTCGAGGAACTCGCCGGCGAGCTCGCCGATGATGGCGCGGCAGCGGTCAGCAACGGGCATGGAGGAACCTCCGAAGCGTGGATGGGTGTGAACGGCTCTGCGGGTGGCCGCGGCCGTCAGAGAACGGGGATGCCGAGCAGCGGCTGGGCGGCCGGCCGGGTGGTGCAGCCGCGCTGCCATGGGAATCGCCCGGCGGGGTCGGGCCAGACGAGTTGCACGGCGCTGATTGGCGGGCCGTCGCCGCGGTAGATCGCGTTGGCGATCGGCAACAGGCGGCTGTCGGCGACCGTGACGAGGACGCAGGCGTAGGAGCGCAGCAGGTCGTCGATGCGCTGGCCGGCCACGAGCCGATTGCCGGCGCGAACGCGCTCGGCGAGCGTGTTGAGCTGCGACTGTGCGACCGCCGGCGGGAGGCCGACGACGACGATCTCCGGGTGACCCCACTTGGCGAGGCCGACGGTGTAGCTGAACGGCGGGAACGTGACATCGCCGTGGGCATGCTGGACGGCCCATCCGTGCTGGTCGATCAGGCCGTTGACTTGGAGCAGGTAGTTCTGGACCTGTGCGGGCATGTCGCCGGTCACCGCTCGTCCACGACGGCGCCGCGCGGGTGTACGTCGACCTGGCCGTCGAAGATGACCGGCGCGTCCGTCGCAAGGGACGCGTAGACCCGCAAGCGTGCGGTCCCGTCGGCGAAGTCGATGTCGTAGATCTCAACGAGCGCGCAGTCACGGATCCGGACTGCGACGTCGCCCCCGCCGTACCAGGCCAGCTCGACGTCGTCGACGTCGAGCGCACGTTCGGTGGTCATCGGCCGTTCACGCGGTACGTGAGTCACGCCACGCGTCGATCGCGGCGTCGGGGTCGAAGCAGTCGCGGTCGCGGCAGTACGCGGCGTGACACGCATGGTGCGACACACCGTCGGGGCAGCCGGTAATGGTGTCGTCGGGCTGGTGCTGCGGGCAGGCCGGGTCGGTGCAGTAGTAGCAGGCGACCGCGTCCGGGCAGCCTGGCGGGCACGTGAGACCGGTCATGCGGTGGCTCCGAGCAGCGACTCCGCGGCGAGGACGGCGAATCCCCGCTGCAAGAGCAGCAGCGTGGTCACCTGGTCCGCGAACGGCTGCGACATGCCATCGGCCTGCTGGACGGCGGTCGGTGCGCCCATCGCGTCGCGTAGCCGGTCGGGGATGCGGCCGGCGAGGGTGAACGGCGGCTGCTCGATGGCGAGCTGCTCGGCGCGCGAAGGCGTCCAGGTGACCGTGCGAGCTGTCTTGTCGATGTGGTACGGATCGGTCCACATGGCGAGCTGCCCGGCGCGGTTGGCCCAGGTGCTGACCATCGCGTTGGTGAGCAGCCCGAGGTCGCAGGCGCCTTCGGTGTCGCAGAGCCGCTGCATCTCCCCCGGCGCCCAAGGGCGGCCGGTACGCGGGTTCGTCCCCGAGTGGCTCAGGTGTGCGTCGGCGGAGAGGACGAGCTCGTCAGCCGCGTAGCCGACCGCGGCAGCCCCGATTGCGGACAGGCCGAGCGTCACGTCGAGTGCGGGCGCGGCGACGACCGCGAGCACCGTGCCGCCGCGGATCACGGTGAGATGCGGGTTGAGGTCTTCGTCGGGCTGGCAACGCGTCGCGGCGACGAGCTGCTCCTTGCGGGTGCGGATCTCCGCCGCGGTCGCGGCGAGATGGACAGGAATGGTCATCAGAGCTCCTGGGGGATTGGAGAGGGCGCGCCGGCTTCGCCGGAACGGCCGTGGGGGTCGGGTCAGGCGGTGCGTGCTGCGGCGCCCGCGGGATGCGCATAGCGGGCCAGGCCGGCGGCGAGCCGATCGCGTTCGGCCTCGTGCATCTCGCCGGCGGTAGCGGTCAGGCCGTTGCCGCGGTGCAGCACGGTTACGTCATGCAGGTTCCAGGTCGCGGTGTTGATCGCGGCGATCGCGATGGCGACCGGGTCGGTGTCGATGCCGTACCAGCGGCAGGTGCGCGGGTCGCGACCGGCGCGGCGCATCGCGGTGGCGCCGGCCCAGAGCATGACGCCGCTACCGACCGCTGGGTCACAGATGCTCGTGTTCTCTTCCGGGTCGGTGAGCATCGCGATCATCAGCGCGACATTCGGGGGTGTGTAGAACGCACCGGCGGCCGCGAGGCTTCGCCCTGACCGCAGCCGACCGTAGAGCGCGCCGAGCAGGTCCGGCCCGTACGCCGCGTCATCACCGCAGTGCCGGTCGGGATCTGCGGACACGAGGATCTTGGCGATCTGCCCGACGGCCCGCTCGCTTGTCTCGGTGCCGGTCGCCTGCCGCAGCGGGTCGAGCAGAATGTCGTAGCGGCCCCACAAGTGCGGCGTCCGGGCGACACCACCGTCGATCAGCGTGACTGCGTCGGCGGCCGGCGTGCCGCTCGCGGCGAGCCGGTCGAGTGTCCGAACGGCATAGCCGTGCGGAGCGAGCATCACCGCGAGACCGACGATCGCGAGGACCGCTTCGGTTGGCCGGTCGAGGGGCACCGCAGCCTGCACGATGCTCTTCGCCAGCAGGTCAAGGTTCCGCGGCCCGCGGTGACTTCTGCTCACGGCACACCCGGAGGCGTGCGGCGGGTCCACTCCTCGAGGCGGCGCAGCGCCGCAGGCTCGTCCCAGACGATGCCATCGAAACGGGCGGTGAACGCCGCGATCGTCTCCTCCCGAGTGGGCGGGTCCCCGACGACTTCCAGGCTGACGAGCTCGTGCCACGGGTCGTCGTCCGGGTAATGCGTCGACCAGCGCTCGTACAGCGGCGGCAGGCCGACTTGTTCGGCGAGGAAGTGGACGCCCTCGTCGAGCGCGGCGAGGACGCTGGTGCGCTGCTCGGCGGTGATTGCGCCGGCGAACACCTCGTGGCCGTACTGCTTGTAGTTCGACGCGTCGCGGTAGAGGTACTCGACGCGGGTGTTTCGCGTCGATGGGGTCACGCCGGCGCCAGGGCAGGCTCGTCCGCGTCGTCGAGGCGCGACGGGTCGCTGGCCGGGTCGTAGCCCGGGTTCGGAACGATCTCGCCCTCGGGATGGGCGTCATGGTCGTCGGTGCCGGTCAGCGCCGGGTTGTAGACGTGGAACCACTCCCCCTCGTACAGCACGACGGGGTCGCCGCAGCCGCAGTGCGACTGCGCTTGCTGGTTGGCGACGATGTCGAGGTCGTCGTCGTACCGGTCGTCAGCGACGGCCGGGTCAGCGGTGACGGTCATGGGTTCTCGCAGGTGTTCGGGCGCACGCCGCGGACCCGGCCACGGGAATGACGGCCGGGTCGCGCGCGAACGTGTGGTCAGTGGGTGAGCTGGCGGGTGGTGCAGTCCGCGCGGGTCAGGTCGAGCCGCAGCGCGGTGAACACGGGGAAGCGGAGCTGCCCGTTCGGCGAGACCTCTTGGTAGGTCACGTCGACGATCACGTCGCCGCCGGCGCGGAGCCGTTCGGTGAGCAGCTGGAGCATGTCGTCGGTGAACCCGCTGCCGACCTTGCCGATCGGCTGCGGCGTGCCGTCGTCGTTGGTCAGTTCGAGGTGCAGCGCGCCGAATGTGGCGGCACGAACGCCCTTGCCTGGTTCGGTGCCGACGACCAGTGCGGACAGGCTGCGGGTGAACTTGATCTTCACCCAGTGCCCGCCGCGGCCGGGCGTGTAGCGGCTGGACGGTCGTTTCGCGATGAGACCTTCCAGGTGCTCGGCCTCGGCGAGCGCGAGCATCGCCGGGCCGTTGAGACCGGTGGGTGAGACGACCAGGCCGCCGGCAGCGGCGATGTCACCGAGCCGAGCGAGCCGGGCGGTGAGCGGTCGCCGGCGAAAGTCGTTGCCGTCGTAGAGCAGGTCGAACGCGATGAGCGTCGCCGGCGCGGTGGCCGCCGCGTGACGGATCGCGGCCGGCGTGGCCTGCGCGGCGCGCCGATGCGTGAGCGGGAACGACAGGCGTCCGTCGGCGTCGAAGCAGACGAGTTCGCCGTCGACGACGAGGGGGGTACTCCCGGGGAGGGCCGCAAGGGCGGCGGCGACGTCAGGGAAGCGGGCGGTGAGGTCGCCACCGTCGCGGCTGCGTAGCCGCACCTGCCGCTTCTCATCGACGTAGCCGAGGCAGCGCACCCCGTCCCATTTCACGTCGAACAGCCAGCCGGCGTTCGTGAGTGCGGTCACTGCCTCGCCGGGCGTGGCGGCGACGGTCTTGCCGGCTGCGGCGAGCATCGGCGCCTGGTCGAGCAGGTCAGGCGGGAATGACGACCCCGTGGTCACGGCGACGGCTGCCCGCTGCGTGGGTGGCAGCAGGACAACGGGATGCCGCCGAGGATGTGCTCGGTCACGCCGTCCGGGACGTACGTCTGCGTGATCTGAGCGTCGCGCAGGCGCCGGGTCGACGCCTCATCGAGGCGCACCTGACCTCGCGTCCTGGAGATGCTGATGACCGTTCCGGTCAGCCCGTCGAGCTCGCGCGGCCTCAGGCCGGCGAGGACGACGTCCTGGCCGACGTTGACAGCGGCGGCGCGGATCGCCCGCAGCGCCTTCTGCCGGGCCCGGGCGGCGTCCCAGATGCGGTTGAGGTCCTCGGCGCTCGCCTGGCCGGCGATGAACGTCAGGACGTCGGTAAGGGTGAGGTTCACAAGGTTTCTCCAGATCGTCAGGCCGCGCGGCGGGCTCCCGGGCATGGGCGCACGCGCGCCGCGCGGCGGTGTGGTGGGGTCGCTCGTTACGAGCGGGCGGGGGCGGTGGCGAGCTGATCGGCGTACGCCGCGATGTCGGCCGGGTCGTGGCAGGCGGCCAGGCCACTGTCGCGGTGAACGAGCGCAGAGGATCGCTGCTCGACGGCTTCGCCGCACAGCGCACACCGCTCGGGCTCGACGGCGAGTTGGTTGAGCCAGTCGTCGCCGTCGTAGGACCAGCCGCAGTAGCAGCAGTTCACGCCGACGGTGGTTGCGCTGTCATAGTCGACCTCGGTTCGGCCAACCCAGTCGAAGTGGCGCGTGCCGTCGGCGGCCGCGGTGACGTGCACGATCGGCGCGTGCCCGGACAGCCGTTCCGTCGTGGACAGCCCGTCGTTTCGTGCGCAGTTCGGGCAGACGAGCGTGCTCACGCAGCGCCGAGCGTCGTCGTGAACTGCCCGCTGCCGGGAGCCACATCGGTCGGTTCGAGCAGGCCGAGCGCGCTGCGCAGTGGCGTGGACCAAGGCGCGTCCCGGTCGAGCAGCTTTCCCCACGTCGTCGCGGCGCCGCCGGGCGCGTCGCCGAACGACAGGCCGCCGGTGATGTAGACGGTGACGGGTCCGAGTTCGAGGCCGTCGACCTCCTGGAAGTCGAGCGACTCGACGAAGTCGTCGACCAGGGTGCGCAAGGCCCGTCGGACCGCGTCGCGCAGGTCACCTAGACGGCCGTTCGACGGACGCGTGTCGTCGTCCAGGCGGTCGAGGATGTCCTCCAGGGTCTCGCGATCGAACGTGTCGGCGAGCCGGCACGCCGCACCGCGCGCGGCCTCCACGTCGACGACACCGCCGACGGTGTAGACGGCATAGAGCATGAAGCAGGAGCTCACGCCGACCTGGCCTCCTCCACCGTGGCGGGCGTCGCGGCCGCCGCGGCTGCGCTCAGCGCGTCGAGGAACGACACGACGTTCGTCTTGCCCTTCGGCGCGGACGGGATCGGGACGACGGTGCCGTTGGCCTTCGCCGCGATCAGCGCCTCGCGGGCCGCCCGCTGGGTGTTCTGGTAGTTGTCCGGATCGAACGGGGCGCGCAGCGACTCGACGAGGGTCTGCGCGAGCGGCAACGCCCGTTCGTCCACCGGCGTGTCGGGGATCGCCGGCAGTTCCTTGACCTCAGCCGGCCAGGCGAGCTGGCGCAGCGTCACCACGCCCCGGTAGCTGCCGAGCTGCCACATCGCCGGCTTGCCGCGGACAGCGAACACCGTGCAGAACACGGTATCGGGGTCGCCGTCGACGATCGCCCGCAGGATGGCGTACGCCTCGGCCGCGCCCTTAGCGGGGCTCAGGTAGTAGACCTTCGCGCCAGGCAGCGTGTGCTGGGCGACTTCGTCACGGCCGTGAGCAAGGAGCGTGATGGAGTCCTTCACGTCCTCGTCGACCTGTCCGGCCTGCTCGATCTCTGCCTGGGTGAGGACAACGAGCGCACCGTCGAGCTCCGCAGCCCGGTCGGGGAACTCGTTGAGCCTGCCGATACGGCCGCACTGCTCGCACGCGTACTGCTGGTGCACGCGTCCCGCGTCATGCCCGTCGCAGCACACGGCGTGCAGACCGTCGCTGCCGGCTTCAACGGCCGTGTGGACGTTGACCGGGATCGACAGCAGCGGACCGAGCCGGACTGCGACGTTCGATCGCATCGCGCGCATCTCAGCCTGCCAGCCGCACCGTCATGAGCAGATAGCTCATCGCGGGATCGGTCGGGCTCGTCAGCAGCGCCGGCTTGGCCGGGCCGACCAGGTTGAGGTCGAACTCCTCGCTGTTCAGCACCGCCGTCCCGTCGAGCAGATAGGCCGGCGTGAATGCGACGCTCATCGGTTCTCCTTCGTAGGCGATGTCGAGTGGTACGGCGACCTGGCAGTCCTGCTCGCTGCCTGCGCTGGCCCGGCAGTCACCGTCGGCGAGGTCGAGGATCATCGGGCGGGTCGGCTGCGAACGACCGGTGTGCCGTGAAGTCCCCCCTGCGTCGACCGCGACCTTGAGCTTGGTGATCGCGTCGCGCAGTGAACGCGTGTTGACCCGCGCGCGGGCGGCGAACTCGGTCGGCAGCAACGTGCGCCACTTCGGGAACTCGCCGTCGATGGTGCGCAACGTGGTCCGGTAGCCGAGGCTCGACAGCGTCGCCCACCGGACGTCGTCTTGCTCGACCTGCCCGAGCGTCGCAGGCGCGCCGCGGTCGACATGCTTACGCGCGGTCGTGACCTTCAGGACGTCATCCAGTGGCTTCGCCGGGACGAGCATCGGCTCGGACAGGTCGGCGTGGATGCCTGTGCGGTACACGGCGAGCCGGTACCGGTCGGTGGTAGCGGCGACGAGTTCACCGCCGTCGACGCTGAACTCGATCGCGGTCAGCAGCGGCAGCGTGTCGTCCGTGCCGGCACCGATCGCGACACGGCGGAGTGCGGCGAGCGGCTGCTCGCCCAGCGCGGCGACCGGGATGTCGTCGTTCGCCGGGATGGCCGGGAAGTCGCTCTCCGCGAGGGGCAGCGTCGCGACGACGTTTCCGCAGCGGACGGTCAGGCGCGCGTCGTCAGCGTCGAGGCGAACCTCGGCAGTCGAGTCCAGACTGCGCAGCAGGTTGTGCAGCCGCGGACGGTCCACGGCCGCGTGGCCGACTCCGGAGCCGTCGATGTGGGCGCTGGTGGCTCGCTCGTAGTCGAAGCCGGTGAGCTCGGCCGCGTCCGGGTGCCCGGTGACCAGGACGGCCTTGAGGAACGGCATCGCTGCGTGTCGTGGTGAGGCGATCGACGCGAAGGTCAGCGCCTCGGCCACATCGGTGACCCGGGCGCGGAGATGGAGCCGAGCCCCCGTAGGGGTCGTCAGCGCAACAGTCATGTGCTGCTCCGATCAGGGAGAAGGGATTGAACGGATTGCGGCGGCGGCGGGCCGCGCGGAACGCCGGGTTGGCCCTCAGGCGGCGGAGCGTTCGGCGGCGAGGATGTCGTCCAGGCGAGGCAACCGGACGTTGCGACGACCGACGCCAGGGGCCACGCGACGACCGACGCGGGCGTGCAATGCCGCGATCTGGTCGGCGACGCGCGTGGTGATCGTGCCGTTGACGTCGATCTTGACCGCGAGTTGGGCGTAGCCGAGCTCGCGGGCGATCCATCGCTGGTTCCAGCCCCGCGTCTCAAGGTCGCGCAGGAGCCGGGTCGTCGGTCCGGCGTCGACCGGCAGTTCGCAGCTCATGACCAGCCGACCGCGGCTGCCCTCGGTGTCGTAGAGCGCCAGGACGTCGTCCGCAGTCGTCGCACGGATGCGCCGGGCGTGCTCGTCCTCGATCTCGGCCAACCGGCCGTTCACGAGGCCGCGAACGACACCGACCGGCACGTCGGCGGCTACCGCGTACGCGGACGGGCCGGGCGGTCGCTCGAAGTGCCGGTCACCGGCGATGCGACGTCGGATGATTCCGGCGAGGGCTTCGAGGTGGCGCCGGGCACCGTCGGGCGGAACCGGATTGCGCAGCCGTTTGTGCGCAGCCATCGACCTACGGCCGCTTTCGCGGTTGTAGGTGAGACAGTCCTCGCACCGACAGCCGACCGCGTAGCCCTTGGCGGTGCCGTGCGGATGGTCGCCGAGGTCGATCGGCTCGTCGGCGGCGCGGGTGACGCCGGGAGCGGTCCACACCCAGCCGGGTAGCGCCGCGAGCCAGGCCGCGTGCTGCGGGTCGAGCTGCCGTCGGTGGTAGAGCAGCCGTTGCTGCGCGACCCAGTTGCCAAGGTTCACCGTCGCGTCCGGCAGCTGTTCGCGGCGGTAGGTGCCGGGCGGGGCGGCGTGGCCTTCCCGCGCGGCGTACTGGCGCAACGCCGAGTAGTGCAGCCGCCAGGTGGTCTCGGCGACGTTCCACTGCCACATCCTCATGCGGCCGCGGAAGCCGGCGGCCGCCATGAGTTCGTCGTGCAGCGCCGGGTGGAGCCTGCCGACGAGCTTGCGGCGGCGTACCGCGAGTACCCAACGACCCAGCGGCAGCCCATCTTCGACGTGATCTTCCGGGACGTCGGCGTGGTGCTCGAAGTCGATGAACACGCGCAGCGCGTCGACCATGGCCAGGTCTTCGGCCGGGACGGGCGTCCACGTGAAGCCGGGGATCCGGCGCAGGCGGGCGACGCGGTCCGCGTCGAGCAGTCCGTCTCGGTATGCCTGCCGCTGGTGCGCGAGCCACACGCCGAGCCGGTACCGTCGATCGGCCGAGCGCTGCCCGTCGAGCACGCTCGACGTGTCGGTGAACAGGACCCCGTGTTCGCGCGCAGCCTGCTCGACGAGGTCGGCGCTGTCGTTCCACCAGGCGTCCGCGCGGTCCCACGCCCATCCCGGAACCTCGTCGAGCAGACGAACTCGCCGGGCGGGCAGCCGGCCGTGACGGCGCAGGAGGCGCTGATCCTCAGCCCACGCGCCGAGTCCCACGCCGCGCCAGGTGAGGTTCCAGGCGAGGCGCGCACCACCGGTGCTCTCGGCGTAGTCGAGCAGCAGCCCGTACATGCGCTGCCACCCGGTGCCGACCTCGTGGACGAGCCGCAGCTCGACGTCCGGCAGCCGTACGCCGGGCGGCAGGTCGAACACGACGCGGTCGGTCGGGCGAGCCCTGACCTGCCCGGTCTTGCCGTACTCGACCGCCGCCCGTTCCAGCGCGTCGGCGAGCCGCTCGTCGTGCGCGCGCAGGCCACGCAGGACCGCCCACACGGCGCCGAAGCAGCCCGTCGCGAGCGCGGTGTCGTCGTCCACGCCGATCGGGACAGCGACCGGCAGGATGATCGTGCCCTCGGTCTTGCCCGGCGCCGTGCGCAGCACCCGCCCGACGGACTGCACGATGTCAACGGTCGACTCGCGGTTGTCGGTGAACATGATCCCGTCGACGGCGGGGACGTCGACACCTTCCGACAGGCACCGGGCGCTCGTCACCACGCGCAGCTCGCCCGGGTCGCCGGCCGCGAGCCAGCGCAGGATCTCCGCGCGTGTGCTCGCAGGCAACGCGCCGGACACCCACCGGGCGCGCACCGTACGGCCATCGTCGAGCGGCAGGCCGTCTATCTGCTCGGCGAACGCCTGCGCCTTCGCCACCCGCCCGTGGTAGGTGAGCACGCGAGTGAGCCCGCGCGCGGTGGCGGCCTTGCGCAGCGCTGCGGCCGGTAGCAGATGACCGTCATCTGACTGCTCGTCCGCGATGACGAGCACCTGGTAGTCGCAGAGCAGCCCGGTGGCGATCGCGCGGGCGAAGCTCACTTCGTGCGCGACCGGGCCGAACATCGCCTCGTCGGCCATCGTGTACCGGGCCGCGTCCTCACCGGACTCGACACCGCCGGCGGTCGCGGTCATGAACAACCTGCGGGCGACGTCGATCTGACGGCCGAGGATGAGGCGGAACTCCGGCCGGGGGCGGCCGGTGAGGCGGTGCGCCTCGTCGCACACGGCGAGGTCGAACTCGATGCCGCAGCCCCGTTGCGCCTGCGCGACCACCGGCAGCGAGTGGTACGTCGAGAACACCACCTTCGCGCGGACAGGGCCGCGGCGCAGGAACGCCATGACCTTCCGGTGGTCGGTGGTCACCCGCGCCCGTACCGCGTCCCAGTCGGGGTCGGCTTCCGGTTCGTCGCTGACGCGTTCCGCTTCACCGGCTGCGGTCGTCGGGTCGGAGCAGACGACCAGCGCGTCGAACGGCCAAGTGCGGATACGCCGCCACTCGCGCAGCGTCTGCCCGACCAGGCTCAGGCTCGGGAGCAGGACGAGCACCGTTCTGGCGTCCGACGCCTCGGCGTGCCAGCGGCCAACGAGCGTCTTGCCGGTACCGCATGCCATGCGGAGCTGCGCTCGGTCTGACACGGCGAACGCGCGGGGCAGCGCGGTCAGCGCGTCGAGCTGAATCGAACGCGGCCGGATGACCGCGCTCACGCCGCGTCCACAGCGGTCGCAGCGGCATCGCAGGGCAGGTAGGTGTCGGCGGTGACCGGGACCGCATCGATCCCGTCTCGTTCGCGCCGTTCGCGCCGTTCGGCGTAGGCCGTGCCGGCCCACAGCCCGCGGACATCGTGCGCGATCGCGTACTCGAGGCAGGGTCCGGAGAACGGGCATCGCCGGCACGCCGCGAGCGCGACCTCGGGGTACACGTCCAGTTCCGAGTGGAACAGGTCGGGATCTTCGACGGTGCAGGGAGGCGGGCTCGGGAACCGGGGCAGCCGGTCAGGGGGCATGCGTCATCACTCCTCCAGAACGGACGTGGTGCCGGATGGGATGAACTCGACCTTCAGCACGGCGATGCGCTGCCCGCCGCAGAGGTCGTCGGGGACACGGCGGACGACGTGTTCGGTCAGGCCGCGCCAGGCGCGACAGTCGAGGAAAGCGACCCATCGCTGCGTCCTCTTGTCGAAGCGCCGCGGGGTCGAGGCACGGTGAAGTTCACGACGACCGTGCCGCACCGAGCCGGGTCAGCACGGGCGTGTCGACGAGGTTGCCGACGATGGTCATGGACGTGGTGGAACACGGGCACCTCCTGTGCCTGGACGGCCGGTCAGGTTGAGCCACGCCTCGAGCGCCATCGCGTCGTCGACCGTGATGCCGTCGCGAACGCTGACGAGACCGATCCGGGTGAGCTGCTCGGCGGGGAACCGTGATCTGGCCACGGTCGGGTAGTTGACGACGAGCCGGTTGGTCGCGGCCTCGACCGCCTTCTTCCAGTTCGCGTGCACGTCCTCGCCCGGCCGGCTGTAGAGCCAGCCCTCGTACGACGTGTCGATCTGGTCGCTGTCGCTGTCGGGGACACCCACGACGCCGCTGCGCGCGGCAACGTGTTGCGCGGCGTAGGTGCCGGCGACCGGCATGTACAGGTCGACAGTGACGTCGGCTGCCTGCGCGTAGGCCCACCGCTCGGGGTAGCTTGGTGCCGCGCCGCAGGCACCGCAGCGCGGCCAGCCGAACCGCGTCGTCGCGATCGGCTGGTGCGTCGGGTCGCGCCAGCAAGTCCAGGTGTCGGTCATCGGCTGCGCTCGGTCGGCGGGGGCGCCGGCTTCGCGTCGCGGATGCACGGCGGGACGGGCGTACCGACGTGGTCGTACAGCGCGACGTACTGCTCGTGGCCGATGGCCTCGTAGAAGCTCTTCGTGAGCATGCGGAACCTCCACGCGTGAGTGGTTGGACCCGTCGCAGCGGGTCAGGATGTGAACGGCCGTTGCCGCGCGCCGCGCGCGAGCGGGCCTTCGTGGCTGTCGAGGACCAGACGGTCCGGGAAGCCGATGCCGGGGAAGCCTTCCCGCAGGCACCACAGGTGGTACTGGTTGGCGGTGTCGACGCGCCGCGACTCCGCTGGGTAGAGCTCAACGGCTTCCCACTCGTGGCCAGTGAGCTCGTTCTTGACGCGCTGGAGCTCGCGCCAGTCGTGCCGGGTGTCGTTCTCCACCGTGCGCAGCGACAGATGCACGGCGCCGTCGGCGATGGTTCGTCGGACGACCAGGTAGTGGCTGTTGGCCCAGAACGTCTCGCCGTCAGCGAGCACTTCCGGTGACGGACGGCCGTCAACGGTGGGCACCGCCTCGACGAACGGGCGCCACGGCCGGGTGTCGTAGTGGAACGCCCGTTCATCGAGCCACCCGAGGACCGGGTGGAAGACGTCCCAGCCGGCGTCCGGCCGTTCCCGCCAGCGCGGCTCAGGCAAGGACGTTCGCGTGCGGGCTGTGGTCGATGACGACGCCTAGGCGGTCGGCGGCCTCGTCGACGGCCCGCACCCGCAGCTCGCTGGCCGTGACAGGCTGCGTGCCGTCGTCGTCGAGCCAGCCGACGAGCACGCCGGTGTCGTCGTGGACGGGCGTCCAGTCGTTCGCCGCGCAGTGCAGCAACTGGGTGTACCGCGTCGCTGCGCCGTGCGCGAGCGTCTCGACGTCGATGGGCAGGCCGAGCGCGGCTGCCGCCGACGTGAACCACACCAGGTCGACTGGCGGCGAGACGTGCATGGGCTGGCTGTCGAGCAGATGTGCGGGCATGGCTGAACGCCCCCTTTGGGGTCGGAGGTACAGGACGAGGAAGCGCGTGGCGAGGTCAACAGGCGTTGCGGTGCGGCCCTGTGGGCCGCGGCGACTCAGGGAGTGAGGTTCAGCAGGGCGGTCGCCCACGTCGGCGGTGACCACGTGGCGTAGGCGGTGCGGATCGCGGCGAGGTCGAGGTCCACAATCTGCTCACGCCCGACGAAGGTGGCGAAGGGTCCCCAGACGTCCTTGTTGCCGTCGTTGAGGTTCGACAGCGGCGCCCACAGCGCGTCGTTGAGGTCGTCCAGCGTCGGGTCGTAGAACGTATCGGGCACGAGGCTGCCGTTGTAGTCCTGGTCGCTGAAGTCGACCGGCAGCCGGTCACGCCCGTCGGCGACCGCCGCGATGGCTTGCAGCGACAGGTCCGTGACGAGTCGCGCTGACTCCCGGTACGGCTGGTACGAGCGTTCCAGCGCGGTGATGACGCGCTGCGCGGATTCGTTCACGACGCACCGTCCAGCGGCGTCGTTCCGTGCGTGGTTGCGTTGGTGACGGTCAGCGTCTCGACCCACGTGAAGCCGCTGGGCGAGGCTACGGCGAAGACATTGCCGTCGGTGACGGCGAGCACATCACCGACGCTGAGGCTGCGGTTGCGCCGTTCCCGGTACGCGACGGCGACCGGCGCAGGCGGCCCGAAGTCCGGATCGTCGCCGACGTTGAAGAGGAACCACGCGCGGTCCAGCACCGCGTCGACGCTGGTCGCGATCGTGTGGTACCGCGCGACGAGCGTCAGCGGGTCACCGTGCTGATAGCCACGCGACGGTGCCAGAGCTTCGCGGTTGGTGTTGTGGTAGACGGTGACCGACCACGGCGCACCGGTCAGGTCGAGCACCGGACACGCCGCCCAGTTGCCGTCCTCGTCGATGCCGACGACGAGCGCGTCGCCGAGGATCGGTGCGCCGAGCCGCCGGTAGCGGACCAGCCGAGTCGCGGTCGAGTTGACCGGCAGCCGCCGCGGTCTGGCGTCCTCGTCGACGATCAGAGCGGTCGCTGGGTCGTCGAACAGCGGTACCTGCGCGAAACCGCCGACTTCGCGCCGCACGACATCAGGGGTGAGGTCGAGGTCGAGCTCGGCGATTTCGCCGGCGGCGGTCAGCTTCAGCGCGCGCATGAGGAGCCCCCGGAACGGGCGTTCTGTTCGGTGAGCCAGGCGAGCTGCTCGCCGATGCGCAGCCCGTCCATCGGCACGCTGACGTTGGCGGCCCAGCGGCGCAGCATCGGCAACAGCTCGTCGCGGTAGGTCACTCCGGCGAGGACGATCACGTGTACCGGCCCGCGCCCGGCGACGGTGCGGCGGAGGTCGTCGTTGACGCGATGCGCCCACCGGTAACGCTCAATCGGCCGCGTGCCGGTGAACGATCGGTCGTACGGCTGGAGCGTCGTGTCCGGGGCCACGAGGTGGTGGAACGCGGAGAGCACGTACCACTCATCCGCGTGTGCTTCGGCGTACGCCGCCGCCTTGCGGAACAGCGCACCGGTGTAGAGCTCGCGCGCCGGCGCCGCGGCGTCGGCCTTGACCTTGCCGCAGCCGACCAGGGCGACGGTGAGCGGAACCGGAACGAGCGTTGTGCCGCCGGTCTCGTCGAGATCGGCGACGGGTAGTGCGGTCATCGCACCTCCAGGTGAACGAACACGCCGGAGGTGACCCCTTGAGGGAGGTCACCTCCGGCCATGGGCAGGACGGAACGGTCGTTACGCGGCGGCAAGCTGGGAGATGTCGAACCGGTCGAGGTCCGCGACGAACTCCAGGTCGGGCTCGTCCTCCCTCGCCGACTGCGGGGCGAGCGCCGCCCGCCACACCGCCCAGGCGTGCAGCGTCTGCCGGGTGATGAACACCGGCTCGGCGCTGGGACGTTCGTAGTCCCAGGCGACAACCAGGCCGTCACCGTCGGTGCCCTTCGCCGTCCACTGCTGCGCGGCGCGCAGCGAGTGCGCGAAGTGCAGGACCGCGTCCTGGCTGAGGTCGTCCGCGATGTCGCTCGGCAACGCAAAGCCGAGGTCGTCGCGTAGCTGCATGCAAGCCCGCTGGGCGGCAGCACGCAGGGCGGCGAAGTCGTCGTCGGTGACCCGGGCAAGGTCGGCGGAGCCGAGCTCGGTCAGGCAAGGCGGGATCAGGCAGGTGCTGGCGATCGTTGCGGTGCGCATCTCGTTCTCCTCGTTGTCATGTCCTGGTGGACAGGGCTAGGCCGCGGCGGAACCTCCGTTCCGGTGCTGTGCGGCTGGTTGTGGGCATGCGGGATCGCCCCGGGTCGCGTGTGCGCGAGCGGGTGGACACATCCGCGATTTCTGGGCGTGCTTGCTGGGCGGGGCCGGCAGGTTGCCGGGCCGCGAGAGCTAGCGGTCGTTCGGTGCTGGTGACGTCCGTGCTTCGCCAGGCAGTGCTGCCGTGTCGCTGGTCTGGATCGACGGGCGAGCCGGGTCGGCGGTCACGGTGTCCGGGCAGGACGTACGAGCCGAAGGGTCACAGCGCGAGCGCGTTCGCGCGGCCGACTGGCGGCGTGGTCCACGTCGGCGCGGCGAGACGGTCGGGTCCGGGTCGCGGGGTCGCGTAGCTCAGTCGTTGTTGATGGCATCGCGGTAGGCGGCCGGAGCCGATGGCTCGCGGGGCGGCGGGATCACGAACGCTCGTTCCGGTGCGTGATGTGCTCGTGCGTGCCCCGGGGGCGCGCAGGTGCCAGCGCGGTCAGCGTGCCGGCCGGACGGTCGTCGTTCGATGCGGACGTGCGAACCGGCGGGCGTGCAGGCGGAAGGTCGGGCGTTCACGTGCGCTCGATATGAACCTCCTCGTCGTCGTGGTTGGCGTAGCGCCAGGAACGGGCGCTGTCAGAGGCGGCACGAAGCCGGGCGGGAAGCGGAATGTCGACGTCGGCGAGTTCGGCGAGACGGAGACGGCGGGTAGCGCGAAGCGGCAGCCAGATCGCGTCGGCCGGACAGCCCGGAACGGCTGTTGCGATCGGCACGTCGTCGATGTCGGCGAAGGCGCGCCGCAGCTCGGCTTCGCGGCCGGCGCTGGGGAACGCGAAGACGACCCAGCTTGCGATGCCGCGGTCTCGCTGAAGGGCGCGGTAGCCCGGGATCTTGTCGAGTAGCCGGTGGTGGTTCTCGGTGCCGCGGTCGTACTCCAGCAGCACGTCAACTGAGCGGCCGTTCTCAGTCCAGACGAGACGGGCGTCCGGGCGGGCAGTCTCACCGCACCAGAGGCGGCAGCGGCGTTCGGAGGACCAGCGTTCCAGGGCGGCACCGGGTGTACGGCGGGCGTGGCCGGCGAGGGCGGTGGCGAGCTCGTTCACGCCGAGGGTGTGCGCAAGCCGCTGGGAGTGCTCGACGCGGATCTTGTGGTGCGGCTGCCGGTAGCGCGGATCGAGCCGCACCGGGGTCTCCGGCCGGCGAGGGTCGCTGCCCTGGTCGGTTTCGCCGTGGCGGCGTAGCGCGAGGACAGCGGCTCCCGCTTCTCCGAGGACGTAGCGGAACGAGGTGTGTCCTCCGGTGTCCTTGCGTTCGTGGAAGCGGTCCACCAGGTCGTAGTGGTGCAGAACGGCGAGACGGTGCTGCGCGCTGACAGGCGAGCTGAACAGCAGACGGGTGAGCTGCTCGGTGGTGAGCACGACGTGCTGCTCGAGCGTCCGCAGGATCGTGAGGTCGCGGGCGGTGAGACGGTCGCCTACGGCGGCCAGCCGTTCCTCGACCCAGGGCGGAAGCCCTCTGCTATGCCCCATGTGGAACGCCCCCTACCTGAGTCCGGGCAGCACGCTGCCGGGGCTGCGGGCCGCTGACCTGCGGGAACGCGCCCCCCAAGCCCGGCAACGTCAAGGCTGCCGGGCCACTGCCGGCGTCGCTGCCGCCCTCGCGGCGGCGTACGGCAGGACGGACGTTCACGCCGCCCTCCCCTGCGGTTCCGCCGGCGGACCGATCGGCCGCGGCGGGCGGGTCCGCGCCGTGAACGCGGCCTGGTCCTCACCGCGGACGACGGTGCGCACCGCGACCTGGTAGGCGGCAAGGTGCGCGAGGTCGTGCTCGGAGAGCTCCGGTGCGAAATGCCGGGCGAAGCGGTGGGCGTCTTCCGGGGAGCAGGTGAACGCGAGCTTGGTCCGCGCGTTGGTGGAGATCGCGTCACCGACCTCGCGGGAGAGCTGGCCCAAGTGCTGGTGCGCGAGCCACAGCGCCAACCGGTATCCGCGGGCCTCGGCCAACATCTCGTCGAAGGAGCGCGGCAGGGTGAGGAAGTTCTGGAACTCGTCGACGATCAGGGCCGCGTCGACCCGGACCGCCTCACCGAGCGCCGCGCGGCCGGTGGCGGCCTGCCACACCTTCGCCACGACGAACGAGCCGAGCAGCCGGGCGGTGTCGTCGCCGAGCAGTCCCTTAGGGACGCGGCACAGCAACAGGCCACCGTCGAGAACCTCGGCCATGTCGATGCTGGACCGCGGCTGGTCGACGACCTCCCGGACGAACCCGCGCAGCAGGAAGGCGCGGAGCTTGTTCAGCACCGGGCCGACAACTTGGGCGCGCTGCGCGTCGGACTGCTTGATGTACCAGGCCCAGAAGCCGCCGAGGACCGGGTTGTCCTCGATGCCGAGCAGGTACGGGTTGAGGAACTCGGTGTCGGTGAGCAACCGTGGAACCTGGCCGAGCTTGCCCGGCGGGTGGCGCAGCAGGGTGAGGCACGCGGCGCGCAGCACGTCGTCGGTGCGCGGACCCCAGTGCTGCTGGAAGATGCGCCGGAAGATGCCGATGAGGTGCTCGACGACGAGGTCCGCGTCGACGCCGTCCGGGACTTCGAGCATGTTCAGCGTCGGCGGCGCACCGGGCGCCTGCGGGTCCAGGACGATCGCGCCGCGCCGCTGCGCCGGCGACATGCGCGCCAACACGTCGGTGATGAGGTCGCCCTTGGGGTCAATCACCACGGTGCCGCGGCCGGCTTCGGCGTTCTGCAGCACGACGTTGCACAGCAACGTGGACTTGCCACCGCCGGTCGTCCCGGAGACGTGCACGTGATGACGCGCATCGGCGGCGCGCAGCACGACCGCCCGTTCCGGGCCGGCGTCCGCGTCGCCGAGGACGATGCCAGCCGCCGGGTCGCGTGGGACCGCGGGTGGCGGCGGCACCGAACGGGCACCGGCGCGGGTGAGCCCGACGACGGCGACGTCGGTGGGCAGGTGCGCGAGCCCAGCCAGCTCGAGGGTGGACAGCAGGCTGCCGTGACCGAGGCGGCGGGAGGCGAGCGCCGCGACGGGCTGCCGCAGCCGGTGCCGTTCCAGCCGGTTACGGCCGCTGTGCAACGCGAACGCCGAGGCGAGCGCGTGCGCGCGCCCGCGCAGCGTCCGCCGTACGACGGGCGTCCGCTCGGCGTCGGTGGCGACGGCGTAGCGGACGGCACCGGTCCACAGCGCACCTTCGGCTTTGGCGAGGATCGACCGGACGTCAGGGCTGGCGGCCGGGTCGACCGGCGCCCGGCCGGCCCGGCTGCCCGGCGCAGGCAGGAGGTCGAGTGCCCGTCCCAGCCGGGACGCGGGGCGGCCAGACCGGACGTCCCGGGCGGCGCGGCGACAGCGGGCGAGCGCGCGGCCGGTCGCGGGCCGGGCGAGCACCTGCACGGCGGCGCGTTCGCCGGTGTGCAGTGACCCGACCGCGCCGATGAGCGCGCGCAGCGGGTCGGCCGGGTGCTCGGTCCGCAGCGGGTACCAGCCAGGGCCGGCGAGCCGCAGCTCGCCGCCGGTCGCGTTTCCGCCGGGAGGGAGTGGCGCGGGTGCTGGGTCCGTCACCTCGGTCTTCGCACCCGGCCACGCGGCTTCGACGGCCTGCTCGACGAGGCGGCGCGGTACGCCGCCGGGCACCCACAGGCTGATCGAGAGGCCCTCGACCGTCCAGACGTACTCGAACGCGAGGTGCGGCTGGCCGAACGCGAGACGCCGCCAGCGTGGGCGGAGCAGGTCGTGCAGGTTGTCCCACAGCGCGGCCGCGCCGTCCGGCTCAACCTCTGGCGGGGAGAGGATCGCCACCTGGCGGGCGCCACGAAGCAGCCGCGCGAGCTGCCGGCGGCGCAGCCAGGCCGCGGCGGCGACGGCGCCGGCGAGCGCGCCCCCGGCCAGCGCGACCCGGGGCGCCGTCACCACGGTCAGGCCGTCAAGGTGGTGAAGCAGTCGGCTCCACTCGCCGGCCGGATCGACGAGCCAGCGGGCGAGCGGCCCGGCCGGTGGCGGGCTCGGCAGCGGGGCCGGGGTCATGACGCCCTCCGCGCCACAGGCCGCGTGACGTCGGCGGACGACGATGCCGGGGTTTCCGGCGTGCTCGGGTGCGCGCGGGTCTCGCCCGGCCGCGTCAGCGGTATGAGCGGCGCGCACGATCGGCACAGCGCGGCACCGTTGTCGAGCCGCCTGAAGACGGTGCGGATGCGCGCGCAGCCGCAGCAGATCAGGTTCGGCTTACGGCGGCTCACGGGCAGTCCCGTCGGGCGCGACAGACGGCCCCCGTCGGGGACGGGGCTGGCTCGGAATCGGGCTGGGGCGCGGCGTGCCAGCGCAGCCAGTTCCAGGCGGCGATCACAGCAGCCACCGCGGAGGCGACGACGCCGGCCCAGACGTGCAAGCTCGCGTTGATCGCCAGCCACAGCCCGCTCGCGAGGACGGTGAGGAGCCAGCCGGTGCGCTGGTTTCGGCCGCATAGCCACATCGCGGTCCAGCCGAGAGCGGCCGCGGCCCAGGCGGTGACGCCCGTCATGACGCCCCCGGAGCTGGCGCCGCACGCAATGATGGCCGGCTGAAGCCGAGCAGGTCGCCCGCGGCGAACGGCTGGATGCGCACGACGGCACCCGTGTGCGGCGCGGCGATCATCTGCGTGGTGTCGATGACGAGGCCGACGTGGTGCACCCGGGTAGGCGTGCCGAAGAACACGAGGTCGCCGGGTTGCGGTTTGGTCCCGGGAGGCAGCAGCGGCCCCGCGTCGTATTGGGTCTGCGCGGTGCGCGGCAGCGCGATGCCGGCCTCGGCGTAAGCGGCCCAGGTCAGCCCGGAACAGTCGAACCCGACGCCGGGCGTCTCCTCCCCCCACCGGTACGGCACGCCGAGCTGCTCGCGGGCGAAGCCGATGGCGGTGGCGGCGGGCTCGGTCGGTGCGCCGATCTCCACCGGTGTGCCGCTCGTTCCGGTGAGCGCGCCGGTCGCGGCGCCGATGAGGATGACCGGCGCGACGAACACCCCGGCGAGGGCGGCGACGACGGCGTTCATGCGGCGTCCCACTCGTCGTCGTCCGCGTCGTGGCGGACGCCCTGGGGATCACTCCGCACCAGGTCGTCTTCCGCGTCGCTGGCGAGCGAGCGGAACGCGACCCGTTCCCCGCCGCCGCAGAGCAGCGCCTCCCCTTGCTGCGCGTTGAGCAGGAACGCGCACTCGCCCTGGGAGAGCCGGAACGCGGTCGCGAGCGCGTCGATCGCCTGCGGCGCCTGCCGCAGCAGCACCTGCGTCGCGGCGTTGCTCACCACCGCGAGACCGAGATCGGTGCCGAGCAGGTCGGCGGCGTCCTGCGTGACCACCGTCAACCCGCACCAGTGCTTCCGCGCCGACTTCGCCAGTTTGTAGAGAAACTTCGCGCCAGCCGGGTCACGCATCAGCAGCCACGCCTCGTCGACGACGACGATCCGCGGCCGGCGGTTCTCCGGGTCGGCGACGGTGCGCCAGATCGCGTCGAGGGCGAGCAGCGTGCCGGCACTCTTGAGCTCGTCGGGCAGGCTGCGCAGCGAGAACACCCGGAAGTGCCCGCCCGGCGCCGTCGTCGTCGGGCCGTCGAACAGCAGCCGGTACGCGCCGGTCACGAACGGCGCCAGCCGCTGCGCGAGCGCTCGCGAAGCCTCGGAGCCATCCGCAGTGAGCGCGACGGCCAGGTCGGCGAGCAGCGGTGGGGGTCGGCGGTGCGTCCGCGGGTCGGCGGTGATGCCCTTCGCGGCGTACGCGGCGAGGATCGCCGTGTCCAGGGCCGCGCGTTCCGCCGAGGTCAGTGGCTCGTCGAGGAGGACGCCGATGAGGGTGTGTACGAACAGCGCGCGGCGGACGACCGCTTCTGGGTCGCCGTCGCCTGGCAGGTCCAGCGGGTTGAGTCGCACGCCGGCGGCACCGAGGCGCAGCGTGGTGCCGCCGACCGCGTCCGCGAGCGGCCCGTACTCGTCCTCCGGGTCGACGACGTGGACCTCGACGCCGCGGTAGGCCCAGCGCAGCGCGTCGAGCTTCGCCAGGTAGCTCTTGCCGGCGCCGCTTCTGGCGAGGATGACGAGGTTGTGGTTGGGCTGCGCGAACCGGTCCCAGCAGACCAGGCCGTGGCTGTGCGCGTTAGTGCCGTAGAGGATGCCGGCGACGTCGGGCAGGTCCGCGCTCACGAGCGGGAACGCGGCGGCGAGGGCCTCGGTGTCCATCGTGCGGCGCATCCGCAGCAGGTCCAGGCTGAGCGGCAGCGTCGTCAGCCACCCGGCGAGCTGCCGGAACGACGCGGGCGCGGTGTCCAGCAGCAGCGCGCTGAACAGCGACCGGACTCTGCTTGTCTCCTCGGCGAGCGTGTCCCGGTCGGCGGCGCGGACAGTCGCGTAGAGGCCGACGCTGAACAACTTGCCTTCGCCGCGGGCGAGCCGCTCAGCGAGGTCCCGCGCGTCCTCCGCGGCGGCGTCGAGCGACGGGTCGGCGAGACGGCCGCGGTCCGCGCTCAACCGGCGGGACGATTCGAGGCGGCCGAGCTGGCGGCGCAGCCTGTGCGCGGCGAACTGGGTCGGCAGCGGTTCGATGTGCATGGCGACGTCGACCGGTCCGGTGTAGGTGACGATCGGTTCGAGCCAGCCGCCGCGCACGTCCCGCGGATAGCCGGTCACGGCGAGGGTGGTGCGGTACGAGTCGTTGACCTTCAGGTCGGCGGCGCTGACTTCGACCGCGTCGAGACCGGGGAGGCCCGCCGGGGCCGCGGGCGGGCGGCGGCGGAGAACGAGCGTCGAGAGGTTCATGGGGCACCGTCCGGGATGCGGGTCGTGGCTCGGTCCGGGTCCGCTGCGGCGCGGAGTTCAGCCGTGGCGGCGGGCTCGTCGAGCGGGGTGAGGGAGATGCCGATCGCGGCGAGCGCAGCGGCCGCGTCGGAGGCGCGGCGCGCGAGTGCGGCCGCCGTGGTGTCGGTGCGCGGCGCGGGGTCGCGGAAGACGAGCAGGATGCGGCGTCGTACGACGTCGCGGCGGCCCGCCAACTCGGCGAGGAACCGGGCGTGGTCGAGCGCGGCCGCTTCGAGCATCGGGTCGGCGAGGCTTGCCGCGCCGGTTTCGATCTCGCGGATCGCACCGTCGAGATTCGTGCGTTCGTCGTGGACGCTGATCTCGACCGGCGTCGACAGGCTGTTGACGAACCGGCCGAAACCGGCGATCAGCGCGACCTGCTCGTCCTCGGTACGGAGCCGGAAGTTCACTGGCGACACGACGCAGCGCAGCGATGCCCCGTCCGGACCGAGGTCCTGTACGCCGTCGGCCGCCATGTCCCCGACCGGCAGGCTCAACGCTGCCGGAGGGCGGGACCTGTCGGCACCCCGCGCCCACGCGGGAAGCGCCGGTACGCCATCGGGAGCGGGGACGAGGCGCCGGGGTGCGCCGACGTAGCGGAGTACGGCGAGCGCGAACCGGTCCGCGCCGAGACCGTGCCAGCGGCCGACCGCGAGAGTGACCGACGCCGCGGCGACCGGCAGGGCGAGGAACCCGAACACCGTGGGCGGCACCAGGTGCCGGGTCGCGGTGAACAGCAGCCACAGCGCGACGGCCGGCACTGCGACCAGACCGAGCTGCCGGGCGGTCAGCCCGGCGACGAGCGTGTCGTCGCGGTCGACGTCGGCGGGGATGCGAGCCCACATCAGGACGGCACCTGCCACCGCTGGCGCGGGTTGCGCCACCGGTCCAGCGACGACACCCCACCGTCAGTGGACGGTCGAGCAGCCGGCGCACCGCGCGGCATCGGGGGCGCAGTGGGGAACGTTGGGCGGGTCGACGGCGACCACACATTCGGCGGAGCGAACTCACCGCTGGTGGCAGCGGCGCTCGGTGCGGCCGAACGTGCGGCGCGCGCGCCGCGGCCAGCGACGCCGGCGGCGGCGAGCCCGGCGGGGCCGGCGACCGCGCCGATCGCGCGGCTGATGACGAGGTACTTCACGACCCGGCCGATGCCGCCCGTGCCAGCCCGCATCAACAGACCGCGCCCGACCCAGCTCGGGATCTTCACCAGCACCCACAGCAGGGCGATGACCACAAGCAGGTCCATCAACGGACCGCCCGGAACGCCGAGCGACGGGCTGCCGACCCCGTCGTAGAACATCCGCGTCGCGGTCGCGAGCACGAGCGCCTGCGCGACCTGGATAGCAAGCGCCGCGCACAACGCCCGGCACCACACCCGCGCCAGGCCCTCAGTCGCCGGCAGCGCCAGCCCGGCCAGGCACAGCGGCGCACCGACGGTGAGCACCACGACCAGGCCGAGGCGCAGGACGCCGACGACCGTCACGTAAAGGGCGAGGACGACCACGACCAGGCCGAGCAGGATCGCGAGGGTGCTCGACTGCGACGTAAGCAGGTTCACCCGGAATAAGCCGGTGCTGACCTCACGCTGGTCGAGGCGCTGACCGTAGAACGCGCCCGATAGGGCGTTCGCGAAGCCGATCGCGACGTCGACGAGTTGCAGGCTCAGGTTCGCGCCGACGAACCCGGCAATGACACGGGGCAGCGCGTCCTTCACCGCGTACCGCGACTGCACCGTCTCGTAACCCATGAGGGTCAGTCCGGCGATCGTGACCAGCAGCACGAACAGCGCGACGGCGATGCCACGTGAGATCGACCACACCTCGCGCACCGGCGGGTGCGCGGACACGTCCGGCGTCCCCCACACCGTGTCGTGCATCAGTCGCATCGACGGCTTGAGCGCCCCGTCGACGAGCGTGCGGAAGAAGCTGGTGACGCCCTCCGAGACCTTGCACTTCACGTCCACGAGACCGCAGCCGCCACCGTCGTCCTCGTCGCCAACCAGCGACGGGGACAGGGACGGCGTCACAGTTGGCACGACGGAGGGAGACGGTGACGGCGTACTCGACGGGACCGGGGTCGGCCGCGGCTCGGCGTACGCCGGCCCGGCCGCAGCTGAGACGAGCAGCCACACGCCCGCGGCGAGCGACACAACGCAGCCGCAGACCAGCAGCCGATGAACGTTCACCGGCCCACCACGGACTTCAGCGCCGTCACGAGGATCGGGGCGAGCGCCGCGACGGCGTAGCCCAGGCCGGCGTACTTGAACGACGCCTTGCCCTTCTCCACCGACGTCGGGTCGCCGTTCGCCGTCAGGTAGCGAACACCGCCGACGGTCAGGTACAGCGTCGCCAAAGCCGCCAGGAACCCGCGCAGCCAGCCGGCCATGTTGTCGATCACCGCCGTCAGCTCCGGCGGCGGCGCGATCGGCGTCGGTGCCGGCGTCGGCGCGGCGTGGGCTGGCGCGGCGAGCAGGGTGAGCAGGGCAGCCGCGGCGACGACGCCAGCGGCGAGAGAGCAGAACCGTCGCATGACGCGACCGCCTCCAGACTTACGAGTCCGATGTGGTCGGTCGCTCCGGAAGGGCCGTACGAGACGGCGTCACCACTGCCTAGCGGGTTCGGGCCCGAACGTCGGCGGGGCGGCGGGACTCGCTCTCCCGGAGCGACCGCGCCCCCACAACCGCGTCGTTTTGGCCTGGAATCTCCCGTCGTGATCTTCGTAAGTTCCCGTAGGTTCACGTGCCTACGTGGTGGCTCGCCGCCTACGAGAACCTACGAAGATCATTGCCGCGTCCCGCGGACTCGGCGTGCCAGGGGTCACGGCGTGAGGACCGCTGGCCGGCATCGATCCAGGCGACGAGCCGCTTCTCGGCCCGGAGGCGTCGCTTGGTCAGCGCCGTCACGGACTCACCGCAGTGCGCGGCGTACGCGGCAAGCGATAGACCGCTGAGCCGCGTCTCGCGGATCAGGTAGCGGTCACGGTCAGAGATTTCGCCAGCGCGATACGCGGCGTCGAGAACAGCTTCCGGAGTGCCGGTCACCCTGGCCGTGGCGCTGATGTCCTCGCGGTGTACCTCGTACCGGTGCGTCTCCAACGCACGTGCGACGGATCGACGCGCTCGCACCACGGCGCGGCCGATGAACGCGCCGGCGACTCGGTCCGTCCGCGTGACGTGTACAAGGTCAGCGACCAAGCCAGCGAGCACCTCCGCCTGCGCATCCTCGGAGAGTTCACCGTGAACGAAGCGAGCCAGAGCGCGGCGCAGTCCGGGTAGCAACAGTCCGATGAGCCCAACGGCCCATCGATCGTCGCGCTGACGAGCCCGGGCAACGACCCCCGCGACGACGGCGTCGCGGGTCTCGTAACGCACATGCGGCTGGAGCAGCAGACCTCGAAGCTCAGTGAGCGGGATGAGACGCGATGGAAGGTCATCGAAGGCGCTGCCATCGATCACGAGGGGATCGCGCCCCTCACCGCACTGCTGGAACGCTCGCTCGACGAGGTCGAACGGCAGTGGCTCCCTTGTGAACATCGCCGAGTCCTCCTTCACATCGACGGCTCTGTCGACATGAAGCACAGCCCGGACGTTCGTAGGTTCTCGTAGGGCGGCGGCGCTACGACCGGCTACGAAGATCACGCGCGCCAGCCAGCAAACCTACGAGAACCTACGAAGATCGCGACGGGAGATCCGTCGCCACAGGGGCGCGATTTCGGGGTGCCTGCGCACGGTCAGTGCGCCAATCCTCCCCGGAGTCTTCTTGCTGAACTGGATGGATGCTGCGCTCTGCGCCCAGACCGACCCCGAACTGTTCTTCCCGGTGCGGGATGTGGACTCGACGCGAGCCGCGAAAGCTGTGTGCTCTCGGTGCTCGGTGCAGGGTGAGTGCCTCGATTTCGCTCTCGCGGATCCGGCCCTCAAAGGCATCTGGGGCGGCACGACCGCTGACGAGCGTCGCAAGATGCGGAGCAGCGACCCATGAACGAGCGCAGCCACCGCTTGGACTTGCTGACTACTGCGGAGGTGGCGGCCGAGTTCCGCGTTCCGGAGTCAACCGTGCGCTACTGGAGGCAGACCGGCTACGGACCTAAAGGCGTCCGCGTGGGCCGGCGTGTGCTCTACGAGCGAGGTGAGATTGACCGCTGGTGGAAGAGGCGCACGGCCGGCTCGCCGAATCTCAGGTAGCTGGCCATCCGTCACGACGCACTCGGTTCGGGCCCGTCACGGGGTTGCCCGACTGTGCGGGATTGCGCAGGGCGGTCGCAGGCATCGACGCAGCCCGGGTGCTGCGCTCGGCGGCGCAGCATTCACGACACGGTGGTCGCGCCAACGACGGCCCCTAGTTGGTAGCGCCCGAAGAACACCTCGTTGAAACAGTCGTGACTGCGCAAGACGCCGCGGACCTTGGTTTCGCCGCACGCGACACGCAGCGGTGGCAAGGCCGTGGCGAGCTCGCGGGCCGACTGGTGACCTCGCGGTGGTCGTGCGAGGAGGTGCGCACAGGCTCGGGTGAGGACGAGGCTCGGGTTCACCTGTTCCGCGAGGGCGTCCCAGGCAGGTACCAACGGCGCCGCGGCGAGAGACCGGCGATGTGCCTGAGTCTGCTCGACGGCGACGTCACTGAGGACGCGCAGCGTCGCGGAGAGATCGTTGCGTAGCTTGCGCGTGTGCTCGGGCGTCCACCTGGCGAGCAGGTATCCCAACGCGAGCGCGAGCGGTATGCCTAGCCACGGCGCGTCTGTGACGAGCCGCCTGGCAGCACGCGCTAACCCGTGACCGGCCAAGCCGCCGACGAGCGTTGTCGTATAGAGCAGTTCGCCCAGCTGCCCGGCGTCGCCGCACGCGACGAGAACTTGGAGCCATCGGACGTGCTCGACGAAGTCGTGGTCGTGGCCGTACACCGCGTGCACGGCGCGACGGTCCTTGCTGAGGTAGAACGCCTCGAGCAGCAGGGCGAGAGTCGCCGAGGGGACATCGTCGGGGTCGACGCCGCGGAGCCGCTCGATACGTGCGGCCTCGTCAGGGTGAAGCAGGCCTTCTGGAACGGAGACAACGCGCAGCAGAGGCACGTAGTTGGCGCGCCAGCAGTCGACGAACGCCGCCGTCGTAACCGGGCCGTCGGCAGTCCATTCCGCCGCATGCTCCTCGATCTCATCTATGACGTGGTTGGCGCAGTAGAGGCGGACTGCGCCGGTGTTCGCCGCGTTGACCAGGACGGTCCGTCGCTGGTTGCGGCAGGCGTAGAGATGTCTCCGCGAAGCTCGTTGGCATCAGGCACCACCGGGACAGCCGGCCATAGCTGTTCTGGGAACGCGCCGTTCTCGTCAGCGCCACGGATCGGATCGTTACTGCTGCGGTCGTGCGCGAGTCGGAGCATCGCCTTGATCGGGAACGCTCGTCCGTCACCGGCTCCAACCAGCATCCGGTCCGAGGACGGATGGTCAGGCACCGTCACTGTCGATCGAGCCACTGCTCGACCTCACGTAGTGCGTTGTACCAGGCGACTTGCGGGCCGAGATGGGAGAGGCCGACACCCGCGGGCGGCATGGCATAGGGAAAGCGGCCTTCGGCGAAGATCATCGCGTACTGCTCCTCCACGGACGGCACAGGCCCGTCCCCGATGGGGTAGGCGAGCTCGACCTCATACATGCCCGTGAAGCTCGCGCTCGGCGCGTCGTCGCGTGTGCTAGGCCAACGCTTCACCCGGGCAACGTGGCGGTAATGGCGTCGGAGTTCGTCACCAAGTCGAGGCAGGCCGTCGTCCTCGACGATGACCCAGCGCGGTTCGTCACGGCCAAGATCGAGCTGGGCGATCTCCCGCAGTCGTGTGCCCATCGCGCGGTGTCGGGCCCAGAGCCGGTTCGCGATCGTCACGAGCGGCGGGTACGGGTGTTCCAGGTCGAAGACCAACTCGACGTCGAGCTCAGGGTGGTCGCCGATCAGGAACGATCCGGCCGCCTCGAATTCCTGCGGGTCCATCGCGGCGATGTCGGCATCGCGGTCGGCGATCATGCCGGGCATCGCCGACTCGTAGGCGCGCCAGCGCCTCGCCAGCCATGCCACAAGGGTCAGCTCTTCGATCTCGTGTAGGTGTCGCGCGTCGAAGCGCAGGAGGCCGAGGAACGCGGTCGCACATAGGAGGTTCTTGTCGAACATGTGCGGGTCAGGCTCGCCCTCGTCGAACTCGACGGCGAACAGCGGCCGGTGCGTCGCCGCGTCGTGGACTACGAAGTCGAAGGTCTCGACCGGCACGATCGGGGCGGCGCGGTCGAGGCGACCGCGGTCGGAGGGTTCGAGGCCGAAGACGGCGGACAACGCTACGTGAGTGTTGATGATGCAGCCGTGAGCGAGCTCGGTGTCAATGAGAGTGTGGACCCGTCGTTGATCGTCGGACGCGAACTCGCGGAGGTACATGGGTCTCCCTGTCGGTCGTGCGACTCAGTCACCGGGTGCGGTCGGCTCCGGGCTCCGACCGCTCCGAACCAGGCTCGTGTAGCGCAACGAAGGCACCGACCGCGCCCTCGAACGCGTTCATCGCTCGTTGGGTGGCGGCGATCAACGCGGTCGGGTTGCTCCGCACCAACGCCTGCGCTCGATCAGTCTCGTCTAGGTCCGCGACCTGCTGGGCTCCTTGCACTGTTGCCCACTGCTTGCCGTGGGCGTAGCCGGAGTAGAGGCGGTACACGAAGGAACCCTTGCTGCCCGGCTTGGTCGGCTCGAACCGATCGAACAGCTCGATGACGCTCGGCATCGGGACGGCTAGCACCTGAGCGTTCTTCTTGTTGAGCTTTGTCATCCCGCGTCGCTGCGCCTCGGAGAACAGGTCGTCGTACCGCTCGGCCGCCGTCTTTGCACGTCCGGTGAGCTTCGTGACGCCGAGGGCTGCTTCGAGCTTGCGGCGTTCGTCGTAGTCGTCGAGTTGCGCGGCGAGGCCGCGGGCGGCCCGGTCCGCGACCGTCGGCACGGGTTCGAGGAGCCACAGCGCGGAGAACGCCGCCTCGTGCGCGACGCGGCATAGGGAGACAAAGGCGAAGCTCGGAACGATACGTGCGTCGGCCACGAGCGCCCGCCATGCGGCGAGGTGGTCGGCGGCCGCGACGATGAACGTTGCGGCCAGGTCGTAGGCGAGCGCGGCGAGCTCGTCGGCACGGTCGCTCGCTGCGGCGCTCGCCGGATCTGTGGTGGAGGTGACAATCTCCGTGAACGCGTTCCGGAGCGGCTCAAGCCGCGATAGGTCATTCAGCACCACGGATACGACCTGCGGCGACGTCCAGTATGTCGCCCCCGCCGTCACGATGACTCGCCGTCGACACGTTCTGCGTCGACCGTGCGGCGTGACCAACTGCTGGGCGTGGGCAGGTTGGCGTTGATGACGACGACGAGGACGAGTGACGGGTGTGCCGGGTCCGTCAGACCGTGGGCGGCGGGCTGCATGAGCCAGACGTGGTTCTCCAGTGCGCCGGGCGGCGCGGCCTTCGCGGACAGGTCGAGGACACAGAGGATCGACAGTCGCTTTCCGCCGCCGGTGGCGTACTGAGTCGGCTGGCCGAGGTAACGGTGGCAGTTGTCCGCTGTGACAGGCGTCTTGCGCTCGACCTTGAGTTCAGCGGTGACGCCGTCGTGGTCGAGGTCGAGGTAGCCGAGCGCACGCGGATCGTTGCGGGTGAGCCGGCCTCCGAGCCGCGAGTCGGCCCGCAGGCGCGCTTCGAGGTCGTCGTGGAACTGCCGCTCCGTGACGCGGGTGCCGCGCTTGTAAGTCGCGTCGAACTGGATCCTCTCGGCGGCGGTAACGATGGCGGTAAACAACCGGGCGGTCGCTTGGATGTCGTCGTCCGGGAGTTCGCGGCCGTGCAGACGCGCGTAGAGGTCGAGCAGTCGAGCGTCGACGGACGGGTAGTCGGTGAGCATGTCGCGGGTCGGATCGAACGGGCGCAACGCCAGTTCGGGATGTCCCGCGATCTTCGCCACGGCGACTCGCTCGCGTTCTCCGGCGACCTCTGGCGGTCCGGCGAAGCGCGCGGCGATACGTACGGTCTGCGGGGGCCGGCCGGGCGCTAGCCGGAAGCGGAGAACCAGCGTGCCCGAACCTGACGCAGCGTATCCACCCGTCGTGGAAGGCGTGGGGCGCGGGAACGAGAAAGAAGGCAAGGTGAGGTCGCTCTCGCGGAGCACGGTGAGCATCTCGATGTCGAGGCGCTCAGCCCACTCGGGCCACGAACTCGCCCGGACGTCGAGGCGGAGCTCGTATGCCTGGTCGGGGTGAAGGACCTGGGCGTGGTTCACGCAGGGCTGGTCGTCGATCGAGGCGAGTACCACCAGCACGCCGTCATCAGTCTTCGGTATCGACCGTTCTGGCAGCCGGGACGACACGAACGGCGGTGGCGGAGAGGTGACAGGCCCATCGACGGCACGGACCGGAACGGCGATCGCGCGGATCGCCGCAAGGACGGCGGACATTGGCGGCGTGCCCATCGCGAGCTCGCCGAGCAGCCCTCGCAGCGCGTCGATACTTCCGCCGCCGGGCGTGCGCTGGTCGAGGCGTTCAACGGCGACTTCGGCGCGGCGACAGGCGGCTGCCTTTAGCGCGTCGTGACTGTCGCCTCCGGTCACGCCGCGTTGCAGCGCAGCATCAGCTCGAACGGTCAGGACAGCGATGTCCACCACGTCAGCGAGCGTGGCGATGACGTGGCCGCTCGGGGAATCGTCGACGGTGCGGCGTAGCTTCCCGGTCGCGTCGGTCAGAGCGGCAGCCACAGCGTCGAGTTCGTCCGGCGAGAGCCCAGGTCCGGCGGTGTCGATGGCAGCGAGCAACTCGACCCGGGCGTCGGCGAGGTCGGCCAGGCGATCGACGGCGCCGTAGGAGTGGTTCATCTTGTCACGGTTGCGGACCGCGACGACCACGTCCCGAACCGCATCCGCCGCCGCCGCAATCGCCTCCGGATCGGTCGCGACAGCCACTTCGAGCGCGGTCGCGGCGCGGATCGCCGCGGCGGCCACCCGGCGGCTGGCGAACTCGGTGGTGGCCGGCAGCGACTGCTCGTGTGCCTCGGCGAGCGTCGCGGCGTCGGCGAACCGTCCGTGATGGGTGAGGACCTCGACGAGTTCCGCGGCCTTCCCGGGCCACGGGTGGTTGTCGACGACGGCCCGGAACGCGTCGAGCGACACCTGCGCGGTGCCAGTGCACCGTTGCAGCGCAATGAGCAGCTTCCGGTCGTCACGACGGTCGCCGTGCCGGTCGCGATCAAACGCCTGAAGGCACAGCTCGGCGTACCGCCGGCTCCGCCGGAGGACATCGGGCCAGTCGCGGTCCAACTGCCAGATCAACTTGTACGGGTGCAGGTTCTTGCACGCGTCGAGCGCGACCGCGAAGCCGTACAGCCGTTCGTGCCCTCTCGCCCGCGCAGAGATCCGGAAGAGGGCGTTGATCGCCGAGTCGAGGTCCAGGTTGTGCTCGCCCGGCGCGCTCCGGCATACCGCGACGGCCCACCGGAGGGCGACACCGATATCCTCGTCGCGTAACGGCAGCCGAGAGAACGTGTGCAGCAGCGCGGAGACGACCCCGACAGTCGCGTCACCGAGCAGGACGGGCATGCAGTCGGCGAGCGTCGTCGGCAGCGGCTGAGCGGAGTGCGTGAGCTCGGCCCACGCGGTAAGACCAGCCATCCGCAGACGCACCGATGTCCCCAGCAGAGCCGAGTAGACCTCGGGAAGGACGCGGCGCAGCAGTCCCGGCTCGGCCGGATGGTCACGGCCGAGCTCGCCGAGCAGTTCGATGAGTTCGGCCCGCAGGTTCTCGTCGTGCTCCAACAGAGGATCGGTGGCGTCCTCGCCAGGAGGTGGCATGGGCGGGTCCGCGTCGAGGATCGTGAACGCGGCGTCAGCGACCGGAGTCGGGTTGATCGAGGCGAGAGCGCGCAAGCTGCGGCGGAGCGTGCGTCGCCTGCTGCTCTCGCCAGTCGACTTCGCAAGGGCATCGAGCGCCGCCATCCACGGGTCCTGACCAGCGACGATCGGTCCGGCCGGTGCGACGGTCGGTGGGGCGAGCAGGGCTCCGAACAGCGCGTCGATCTGGTTTCCGAGAACGGCGGGGTGGTCGCCAGCGAGCCGTTCGAGAGTCGACGTCGCATCCGTCGTCACCTCGAGTCCCCACGTGCCGTCGATCTTCGTCAGGGCTGCGGTGAACAGGGTGGACGCGGCGGTTGTCACCTCGGCGGCGGTGAGGCGCGCACGCCACGACGTGAAGTCGCCGATGTCGTCGACGGGATCAGGGCCCGGCGGGTCGTCGGGGGACGGCTCGCTCGGTTCGGCGCGCAGGTTGTGAGCCGCTTCGGAGACGACCGCGAACAATCTGGCTCGCACGTCATCGTCGGCGGCGGGATCGGCACCACGATGCTCGATCAGCGCCGCGAGGGACGGCCGGCGTTGCAGCATGACCGCGAGCGTTTCGGTGATCTCGGACACCGGCGAGATGCCGTAGTCCTCGGAGTCGGGAACGGTCACCGCGGCTAGCAACTGTTGTTCGAGGACCGGCGCGATATCCGGGAACTCATCGAACAGAACGCGGCTCGCGACCGCCGCACTCGCCCGCTCGTGGTCGGTTGCGGGGGTTGACCGTCGGGTGGGGAAACCGGTCGGCAGGATCAGCTCAGTAGGAGGTGCCGGCGCCGGGATCGCGAGCATCTCCTCGACGACACTGAGGACGACTGGCAAGTTGAGCTTCGCTGCCGCGAGCAGCCCTGCGGGGTCCCGGACCCGGCCGCGGCTGAGCTCGCCGGCGAGACCATGAAGCTTCGGCGTACCTGCGAGGAAGATCAGTGAGCGCGCTACGTCGGGCGTCACATCATCCGGACGAAGCTCGGTGGCGAGATCCGCGACCGCGCGGGCCGCGTCCGGCCCGGCGTGCTGGCCGCGCAGGTGGTCCAGTGCCGCATCCAGGACGGCACGTGAAGCAACCGTTCCTGTGCGGGCGAGCGGGCGCAGTACGCCGAACAGATCGCTCTGCCCGGCCCGTGTGACTGCGAGTACCTCATCGACCGCGGCCTCGGTGAACACCTCCGGCGCGCTGCGAGCCAGCTCGGTCAGCCGGGCGAGCGCGTCCGACCGCCCACCAGCATCACTGTCGACGGGCTGGTCGACGAGCGACAGATCGTCCAGGACGCGCGCCGCCGTTACAGGCTCCAGGGCCGCGAGCGCCGAACGGGACCGTGCACGCTCCGCTGCTGCGGCCTCAGCGGCCTCGGCCTGAGCGGCGGCAAGTCCGCGGCTGCGCGCCGACTCAGCCTCGATTTCCGCGACGTAGGTGGCGAGGTTCGGCACATCGCGCGGCTGCCGAAATGGGCACCCTCGGCAGTTCGCGTTGTAGAACTCGATCGCGAGCGATCGCAGCTCCGAGCCAGCCGTCGTTGGTGCCGGCGCGTGGTCGCAGTGGATCATCCGCATGTTGATCGGCAGACCGGACATCGCCTCGGCCATGCCGCGGCCGCCCATCGGCGCCAGCTCGAACCGGAAGTGCGCGCAGTGCGCCTCGGCAAGGTCGATGATCTGCTGGTTGGCGCGGCCGAACTCCAGCGCGTGCGTCATGGAATCGGCCGATCGGCGCACTGAGCACCTCCTTCACTCAGTATGCGGCGGGGGTGTGACAACGTCGTCCACTCCCCCCGGCGGATTGCCGGCTGCCGTTTGGCGGCGCGGTGCTTTACGGCGCGTGCTGGGTCGCGAGAGCCCGTAGTGTCGTCTGCTTCGATGCAGCCGTGCGGGCTGGCACCGTGAAGGAAGCCGGGCGCGCGGGCGTCGATCTGATCGCCCTCGACCGGACTGATCTTCGGCCGGCGCCCACACAGCGCTAATGAGATCGTCAGCGAGTGCCACTGATGGACGGGGATAACCTGCCGACCGATGCCGCCGGCGCTGTCTTCGGTCTGACCTCGCCGGCACCGCGCGATGAGACCGTCGTGGTCGACGGCGGGACAGTCTCGCTGCGCGCGGGGCGATCGACGCTCGCCGTCGCCGGGGCGGGCGGCCGCGACCACCGCGAATCGGTCGACGCGGCGGTCGATGTTGCGGAGCGGGCACTCGATTTGCTCTGCTACCGGCGCGGCGTGGCCCTTGCGGTCCCGGACCCGTACGACGAACACATCGCCTGGCTGCCGAGTGCCGCTGGTGTGCACATGGTGCTCACCACGCTCGCGCCGCTGTCCGCGGCCGTCTCGGCAACCGCGGAAGTACACGATGCCCACGGACGCAGAAAGCCATCGGCGCCGCGGCCGGCCACGCAGTGGGACGCGTCGCTGCGTTACTTCCGTGCGTCGCAGCTCGCCGCGACCCTCAACGACTCGTACCGGTCGCTGTGGCTTGCCGTCGAGTCTCTGCTCGACGTTGTGCTGCCGTACACGACGGGCGGCGAGTCGACGTGGGTGAAGGACGCGTTTGCTGCTGCTGGCGTCGCGGGCATCGACGTCCTACGGGGCGTGCCGAGACGCGCCGTCACGCCCAACGCCGCCAAGGCGGCGTACCGCTACTTCTACGACAGCCGCCGGAACCTGCTCTTCCACTCCAAGCGCTCGCGTGGCTCGCTCAGTCGCCGGTCCGAGGCACAGCACCGCGACCTCGAAGAAGCACTCGCGGCACTGGCAGTGCTCTATGCCGACCTCGGTCAACAGATCACGGGTGAGCACCGTCAGACGAGCGGCATGACGTACGTCGGATTCGACAACATCGGGGACGGGATCGAGGCAGCGGGCGCCACGATGTTCCTCCTCGACGAGGAGCCGCAGCCGGACGACATCGCGTTCACACTCGGTGCCCGCGCCGCCGCCTCTGGGATGGCACAGGCACCGGCCCCCGAGCGTGAGCCGGGGTTCGTCACCTACACCGCGTCGGATCTACGCCCCACCGCGCCATTCCAGATCGTCGCGGTGACCGCCGGCCACCGACAGGCTGTTGCCGCCCGGTTCCTTGGCCGCGTCGACGCGTCAGATGTAAGCCGCGTCGATGTCCGCCTGAGGCATCGGTTGAGTAACGCCGGCACGAGAGATCGCTTCGCCCACTAGGAGCCGAGCTGCTCGGCATGGCTTCGACTGCAGGGGTTAGATCCTTCCGCGCGCGACCCTGGACGTCACCGCACCCCCGTCCTCGAGGTCCGCAACCTCACGGAGCCAACGCGTCGGGCATCCGCGACCTCGCGTAAGGCACCGGCCCGCGGGACGTGTAGAGGGCGCAGCGCCGGCCGTGGCCTGCCGGCCGGGCGGCTGTACCGCCCCACTCGCCAGGAGCTCCCATGAAGATCCACCACGTCATTGCCGTCCCGCTCGTCGTGCTCGGACTGTTCGCGCCGTCCGCAGACGCCCGCGAGAACCGGCACCCCTGCCGCGGCCCGAGGGACAGCTACTGCTACATCCCCGGGATCAACCGTGACTGCGACTTCTACGTCGAGGTGCAGGGCAGGCTCGTCCACTGCGGGCCGCAGTCCTATTACTTCTACAAGGGCGCCTTCGTCCTGGCCGGGCTCGCGGAGATGGCGCCGGGGCTTGGGCAAGCCGCGACATTCGAGTCCGTCCACTGGACGTTCGAGCTCGCCGGCCTCGCGTCGGAGTGCGTGTTCGACGGTGGCAGTACGGGGCCGGAGACGCTGCTGAACGGGGAGGGCTCCGGGATAGTGTCGGGCTGCAGCGGGGCCTCGATCTCCGGGACGTTGGCGTACGTCCGGCAGGGCACGGCGATGACGGTGTCCGGCACGTGGACCGTCGAAGGGGTGGCCGGTCCGGTCACGGGGGCCTGCGAGCTCGCGCCGACGTCGGTGAACCCCGCCACGTCGTACAGCCTCGAGTGCGCCGTGGTGATCTGATCTCCTCCAGACATCGGGTGGTCCCGGTGTCGGTGACGCCGGGACCACCCTGTCCACTGCGGCTTCCTAGTACCGCCAGAGCTCCGCTCCGCCGGGATCCACCAGTCGTGCTGGCCGACGCGCTCCCAGCCGACGTAGTTGGAGCCGACGACCCAGACGTGGCCGCCGCCGTAGTTGCGCATGACGATCGCGGTATGCGGGCTGCCGGTCTGGATGATGTCGCCGGGCCGAAGCGCGTTCACGTCCCAGAGGCGCATCGCGCCGGACGCGGCGTACCCGTAGCGGGCTGTCGGGTACTTGGCAGTCCGGCACGGTGTCAGCGCCCGTAGATGGCGCCTGGTCCAACAGTCTCAACACCACGAGCCAGGCTGTGCTGAAAGGACCTCACAGGTCTGCACATCGGGTTCCGCTACTTGTGGTCGCTGACCGGCAGCATCCGTGCCGTTCAATCGAGCGGGGAGCGTGCCGGGAAATTCATGCCGGGGCTACCACCTCGTTGCCGGCCGACGGGCTGTACGGAGCGAGATGGCGCACGGCGCTACGTGGACGATCAGCCGAGCTAGTAGCACCGATGCGTGCCAGCTCGCTCCGCCACGCATCGCGCCAGACTTGTCTTGTTGCCTCGTCCGCCAAACTCGAGTCGACCCCGTCATCGCTGCCGAGCGGCCATAACGGCTCGGCCCTCGCGGCGAGGCAGATGCGCATTAACAGGCTGCGACGTACTAGATCGCGCAGTCGGTCCACCAGGTAGCCCAGGGCGATCCCGTACATCTCCTCCGTCGGCACCGTGGACAGCGCGTACACCTTCCTCCGAAGGGCCTTGTGCGTGAGGCTGCCCCCGTGAACGAGCGTGGAACGCAGGTCGTAGAGCACTTTGATGTCGTCGAAGATCGCCGTCGCCGGGTCGCGCTCCGTGACGAGCAACGCCGCCGCTCGGTTGCAGAGGCGGAGGGTGACGTCGGTGGTCGCCGCGCCGGACAAGGCGGCTTCGAACGCTGTACTGAGGTCAACGACCTGCTCGTACCAGGCGTGGGCATGGTAGGAGAGCACGAACTTCTGCATGGCCATCACAAATGACGTGAACGCCATCCCCGGTTGGTCACGCTTGGCGGCGTTGATGAGCTGATGCAGCCCGGTGAACCGGCTGTCGTCCTCAGACGTGATGGCAGTCTCGCGTCGAAGCATCTGGGTGCGTGACGTGATGGAGTGATCGCCGCGGAAGCGTTCGAGCGTCGGTCCGTGCTCCCGAACCGGGGCGGTCTCGCCACGAACCTCGAACAGCGAGTCGCTGGTGCCGGCGTGTAGCAGACGAAGGGCCAGCAGGAAGTCTTCGATCTTGCCGGACGCCAGAGCAGACGCGTCGAACGGCCTCTTGCCCTGTTCTCGCACTACGACGACCGACTCGGGCGGTCCATACACGAGCGGGTACTGGCGACCGAAAGCGCTGTCGGCGCCGGGTATCACGTCTCTGATGATCGAGAACACGTCGCTGCGCGGATCCCGCGCGATGGGCTGCACGGTCACGCCTGCGACATCGACGGGACCACCCGTCAAGGTCGTGAGGTGGGTCACGACGCGGCAGCAGGCCACCTGACGCTCGACGGTCTTGAGGGCCTCCTTCAGCGCGGAGACAGCGCGGTCAACCGCGGCGGCAGTCGTGGAGAACGCTTCGCAATCAAGCGTGAGTTCCGCGATCGCCGTCTCAAGGAAGCTATAGACGTACTGCCCGGCGAACGCCCTCTCCGGGAGAGGGGTGTCGTCGCCAAACCGAGGATGAGCCGCAGTGATCGCCGATTCCAGCGCTTTGTACTCCGGCAGGTGGTCGAGACCGCGCCCGAAGTAATCGGTGCCGACCTGGAGGAACGGGTGAAACCTCGGTGGGGGCACGACGTGTTGGGCTTCCAGCCCGTCCCAGGCGGCGGCGAGGAACTCCCGAGCGCGCTGGTCCAGGTCGGGGTGTTCGGCGGAGTCCATGGGCACCTTCGTGTCGGCGGGCACACCGTCGCTATACGCGTGCCGGCAGTCGTCGCGGTCAAACGGGATGTACGTCGCGGAACACCTCGCGACCCCCGCTGGGCCGCCGCGGTGCTCAGGGTGCGCAAGCTACCCGCCGCATGGCAACAGTCATGGCACGAACTGCCCGTGTGGCATGCCTCATGGCATGCTTTTTTCGTCGCCTACCGTCAGGTACCATCGCTAGCCGACGCCTGTTTTAGCAGGTCAGAGCGGGTCTTCGCAGGTCAGGCTACCGCTGGCCGTGGAAGAGCTTGTACACGACGTAGACCGAGAACCAGCCGATCAGCAGGAACACGCCCACGAGGATCAGCGTGTAGACCTTCTCGATGTCGAGGTGCATGGCCGCAAGCCTACCGGCCGCCGCGGGCCACGCGTTCGCCGAGGTCGCGCGCCGTGTCGACCGGCAACGCCGCCAGCGCGGGCGACGCCATGATCGCCTCCTTGCCGTACGACGCCGCCAGGTCGAGCAGCTCGTCGCGGCGGGCGCCGCTGGCGGTGAGCAGCTCGGTGAGCGCGTCGTCCAGCGGGAGCCGCGGGGCGGGCGCGGGCGCGGGAGCGGCCGGAGCCGGAGCAGGCGCGGGAGCCGGGGCAGGCGGCGGCGCGGCGGCCGGTGCCGGTGCCGGGACAGGCGGCGGCGCGGCGGCGCGCGGCTCGTCGCCCTTGCGGCGGCGGGTGACGAGGAAGACGACGAGCAGCACGCCGAGCAGCCCGAGGACGGCGACGCCGCCGAGCACGAGCGGCAGGACGCCGTTGCCGCCGGTCTTCACCGGGGTGGCGGGGACCGGCGACGCGGTCGCCTGCGCCCCTTCGGGGAACGTGATCCGCGCCGTCGCCACCCGCACCGTCGTGCTCGAACGCAGCTCGATCCGCGCCTTCCACGGACCGGCCGGCAACGACTTGTCGAGCAGCACGGTGACCGGCTCGCTGGCGCCGATGGCGAGGGTGGTGCCGAGCTTCACGTCGAAAGGCCCGGCGGTGAGCTTGTTGGGGCCGTCGGAGAGGCGGAGCTCGCCGTTGAGGTCGAGGGCGCGGCCGCCGGTGTTGCGGACGATGGCCTTGACGACCGGGCGCAGCTCGGCGTCGCGTTCGGCGGTGAGGCTCTCGATGACGAAGTCGGTCGGCGGCTCGCCGCCGGCGCCGACGGAGAGGTAGACGCGCAGGCCGACGCGGTTGACGACGGCGATGCCGCCGCCGGGCGGCGTGCGCGGCGGCAGCTCCGCCCAGACGACGGCGTACCGCTCGCCGGCGGACGCTTCGGCGGGAACGGTGATGGTGAGCCGCGGCTGGACCGACTTGCCGGGGTCGAGGTCGGCGCTGGCGGTGTCGACGCTGATCCAGCCGGAGAGCTCGTTCTGCTGCCGGCCGTCCAACGGCACGAACTCGCCGCCGCGCACGTCCGCGCCGGCCGCGTAGATGGAGATGGCGCGGCGGCCGTCGGTGGTGTTGGTGACCTCGAACTTCCGGGTGAACGACTTCCCGGGGGCGACGTGGTCGACGATCGAGCGCCGGGCACGGGGGTCCTTCTCACGCTCGGTGGGCGCCTCCAGCAGGCGGATGCCGACGCCGCCGCTGCTGGTCTGGGCGGACGCGCCGATGGCCGGGGCGAGTGCCCCGGCCATCAGCAGCAGTACGAGGAGTGCACGGCGCATGAGGCTGTTGTACCTCAGCGGCGGACGCTCAGGAGGCGGTTCTCACGCACCCGTGACCGAGTGGGTGATGGTGCCCGAGTAGGTACCGACGACGGCCTGCGCCGGGACGTTGACGACCACGGTCGGCACCCAGGAGGTCGAGTTGTTGCCGACGGTGGCGGTCGCGGAGAACGCCGTCTGGGCGGCGCTCAGCGCGACCTTGTTCAGCGCGGTGGCCTGGCCCGGGACCGCGACCGCCGTGCCGCTCGACGCGGTCGCCGCGCCCGAGTAGTAGTCGACGCGGGCCTTCGCGATGGTCTCCTCCGCCGACGCGGCGCCGGTGGTGAAGTCGGTCGACGTGACGCTGGAGGTCCAGGTGCCGCCCAGGGCGCCGCGGTTGTCGGTGACGGTCACGGTGCCCAGGGTGCTGGTGATGGTCGCGGTGCCGGTCGAGGCGGAGCCCAGGGACTTGCTGGCGGGGTCGGACACCTGGAGCGCACCGGCCGTCAGGGTGAACGTGACGCTCTGCCCGGCGTTCGCGGGGGCGGCGAGCATGACCACGCTGCCCGCGGAGGCAACGGACAGGGCGAGGGCGAGGCGCTTGCGCATCGGTGAAGATCCCTTCGGAGGCTGGGGTACCGGAGAGGCTTCCGGTGACTTCCTGCCTGTTCATCGTCGGGACCTAAGGCCCGGCCGATAGTCCGGCGGGACTGTTTACGGGCCAGATCGCGCAACTAGGTACTACGGGCCTGGGTGGGGGCTGAACGGAGCAGCGCCGGGGTGGCGGGCCGGGTACGTTGCGCGGCAGAACCGCGCGTACCGGGACGCATCGACTGGTCCTCCGGAGGGAGCCGGCGTGGCGAACAGGCTAGTGGTGAAGGTCACCGCGGGTGAGGACGCGTCGGAGCGCTGCTCGCAGGCGTTCACCGTCGCGGCGGTGGCGGTGGCCAGCGGCGTGCCGGTGTCGCTGTGGCTGACCGGGGAGTCGGCGTGGTTCGCGCTGCCGGGGCGGGCGGAGGCGTTCGTGCTGCCGGAGTCGGCGCCGCTCGCCGACCTGCTGGCGGCGGTGCTGGCCGGGGGGACGGTGACGTTGTGCACCCAGTGCGCCGCGCGCCGGTCGATCGGCCCCGAGGACGTGGTCCCCGGGGTCCGCATCGCCGGCGCGCAGGCGTTCCTGGAGGAGGCCCTGGCTGAAGGCGCCCAGGCCCTCGTCTACTAGAGCGTGATCGTCGTCTCCGTCACGCCGCGGTCGGCCGCGACCGAGGCCTGGCCGGTGCCCGACGACGACAGCGCCCGGAGCGTCCACTCGCCGGGCGCGGCGAAGAACCGGAACGCGCCCGTGGCCGAGGTGACCACCTCGGCCGTGAACTCACCCGACGAGTCGAGCAGCCGGACGAACGCGCCCGGCACGGGCTGGCCGGCGTTCTCGACCGTCCCCTGGATCACCGTCTCCTTGGTCACGTCGATCCCCTCCACGGAGAGTCCGCCGACGGTCGCGCCGCACATCAGGCGTCCTTCTCGATCGGGACGCCGACGAGCGAGCCGTACTCGGTCCACGAGCCGTCGTAGTTCTTGACGTCGGTGTACCCCAGGAGCTCGCGCAGCACGAACCACGTGTGCGACGAGCGCTCGCCGATCCGGCAGTAGGCGATCGTCGGCTTGTCCTCGGTGACGCCCTTGCCGGAGTAGAGGGTGCGCAGCTCGTCGTCGGACTTGAACGTGCCGTCCTCGTTGGCGGCCTGCGACCACGGGATGTTCGCGGCGGACGGGATGTGGCCGGCGCGCTGGCTCTGCTCCTGCGGCAGGTGCGCGGGCGCGAGGAGCTTGCCGGAGAACTCGTCGGGCGAGCGGACGTCGACGAGGTTCTTGGTGCCGATCGCGTCGACGACCTCGTCGCGGAACGCGCGGATCGACAGGTCCTGCTCCCGCGCCGTGTACTGGGTGCGCGGCCGCTGCTCGACGTCGGTGGTGAGCGGGCGGGAGTCGAGCTCCCACTTCTTGCGGCCGCCGTCGAGGAGCTTGACGTCCTGGTGGCCGTAGAGCTTGAAGTACCAGTACGCGTACGCGGCGAACCAGTTGTTGTTGCCGCCGTAGAGGACGACGGTGTCGTCGTTGGCGATGCCCTTCTCGGACAGCAGCGCCTCGAACTGCGCCTTGTCCACGAAGTCGCGCTTGACCTGGTCCTGGAGCTCGGTCTTCCAGTCGAGGCGGACGGCGCCGGCGATGTGGCCCTTGTCGTAGGCCGAGACGTCCTCGTCGACCTCGACGAAGACGACGCCCGGCTGCCCGACGAGGCCCTCGGCCTCGTCGGCGGTGACCAGTACGTCGGAACGGCTCATGCGGATGCTCCCTTGGTGTCGGTTCGGGGGACGAAGCGGGCGATCTCGGCGCGGCCGAGCACGCGGCGGGCGAGCAGCAGCACCTCGCAGCCGAGGCAGAACGCGAACGCCGCGTTGAGGAACGCCGCCGCGAGCGCGAGCGCTGTCGCGGCGGTGCCCACGGCGGGCGCGCCGGTGGCGTAGCCGAGGGTGGCGACGGCGCCGAACGCCGCGCCGACCGCCTGCGCGAACCGCGGCGGCAGCTCCGCCTCGAGCTCGGCGGGCGGGGCGAGGCGGGGGGCGACGAGGCGCCGGTAGAGCAGGCCGTACGGGGCGGCCTTGAGGCCGGCGGCGGCGCCGGCGAGGAAGACGAGCGTCTGCGCGGCGGCGAGCCACGGCGACCGGGTCAGCAGGACGAGCGCGAGCACGATCGTCGTGACCCAGGCGCCGAAGCGCGGACCGCGCGGGTCGACGTAGGACATGGTGGGGACTCCTGGAACGGGACTGGGGAACGGTCCGTGCGTCAGGAGCGACAGAGGCAGCTCGACGCGCGGCCGTAGTCGACCGCGCGGCGCTTGACCAGCGAGACGTTCATCGGCTCGACCCTACGGCATCGCCGGAGACGGCCTTCCCGACGCCGGCGAGCACGTCGGCCTTGCGCGGCTGCCCGGACGCGCGGACGACGACGCGGCCGGTGCGGTCGAGGACGAGCACGGTGGGGGTGCGCAGGACGTCGAAGCGCCGCACCGCGTCGAGGTGCGACTCGGCGTCGACCTCCGCGTACGCGACGCCGTCGACCATCTCGGCGACCTCGCCGAGGATGCGGCGGGTGGCGCGGCACGGCGCGCAGAACGCCGACGAGAACTGCACCAGCGTCGCCCGCTCGCCGAGCCGCGCGAGGCCGAGGGCGGCGAGGTCATCGCCGGTCAGCGCGCCGTCCGCGACCGGGCGGACGCGGCCGTTGCGCCGGGACCAGCCCAGGCCGAACGCCGCGCTGGCGAGCAGCGTGGCGAGGAGGACGGCGTAGGGCGGCATCGTTCCGACGGTAACGCCGCCCGCGCACCGGGCATTCCGGCCGTCAGGTCAGCGTGACCGACGTGCGCGGCGCGCCCCAGTAGCCGCTGCGCCGCGGCGGCGCCGGGTCGCCGTCGGTGCGCGTCTCCCAGTGGACCCGCAGGCCGGCCGTGTACGTGCCAGCCGGCAGCGGCGTGTCGTCGTCGGACGTGTCGCCGCAGGCCGTCGTCGGCACGGAGACGTCGATCGTGGTGTCCTCGCCCGCGTCGAGCTCGACGACCCTGCTCATGATCGCGTCGTTGCCGTAGACGCCGGACCGGTGGTGCTCGGTGTCGCCGAGCACCGTCTGGAACCGTCCCGAGTCGCCCGTCAGCACGAACGACACGTAGTGGTCGCTGCCGTTGTGGATCGTGACGGTGCCGCTGGCCCCGTCGCCGGCGTGCACGGACTCCGGCACGGTCAGCTCCATGGTGAGGCCCTCGAACGGCGCCTCGCCCTCGTCCGGCACCGAGTCGGGCACGCTGCACCAGGTGAAGCCGGTGCTCCAGCCGGGCTTGCCGTCCGGCTGGTCCCAGCCCGGCTCCTGGGGCGTCGGGGACGACGTCGGCGACGGGCTCGGCGACTCGGACGGCGACGGGTGCGGCGAGACGGTGGCGGGGTTCGGCAGCGGCGAGGACGAGGTAGGCGGCGGCGGCGAGTGCGGCGTGGGGTGCTGCAGCGTCTCGGTCGGCGTCGGGCTCGGCGTCTCCGCGACGACGGTGGGCGTCGGGTCCCCGGCCGCGATCCGGTCGGTGCCGTCGTGGCGCAGGCCCGCGGCGGCCGCGACGAGCACGAGCGCCAGCGACGCGCTGCCGGCGGCCCAGCCGGTGCGGCGGTGGCGGCGGATCCGCGCGGCCCGCGCGGCCACGGCGGCACGCGCCCCCGGCGGCGGCACGGCCGGCCGCGGGTCGTCCAGGTCGTCGAACATCGTCAGCTCCCCACTGGCTCGCCGAGCCGGGCGCGCAGCGCCGCCAGCCCGCGCGAGGCGTGTGACTTCACGGCGCCGACCGAGACGCCGAGCGCGGTGGCGACCGCGGCCTCGGGCTGGTCGGCGAGGTAGCGCAGCACGACGACGTCGCGCTGGCGCCGGGGCAGCGCGCGGAGGGCGCGTTGCAGGTCGAGCCGTTCGTCGCAGAACGCGTCCGGGCCCGGTCGGTCGGGGGCCGTCTCGCCGGAGAGCCGGCGGGTGCGGCGGGTGCGGTCGATGGCGAGGTTCGTGGCGACGCGGCAGGCCCACGGCGCGGCGTACGCCTCGACCGTGCGCCAGCGGACGTACGTCCGCGCCAACGCCTCCTGCGCCACGTCCTCCGCCTCCGTCCGGTCGCCCAGCAGCCGGAACGCCACCCGGTAGGCGGCGCGGTAGAGCACGGCGAAGTCGTCGTCGAAGCTCACCCACGCACCCCCCTCCGGGTCCGTCCGCCCCCCTGCTAACGCGCCGGGCGGCGCGCAGGTTTACCGGCGCAGGTCGACGACCAGCCCCTCGGCGGACGCGGCGACGACGAGCGCCTCGCCGGTGAGCCGCGCCGACTCGACGGTGATGCCGAACGGAAGCTTCGACAGCGGGATCGTGAACGACGCCCGCGCGCCGGCGGCGCCCGCCTGCGCGGCGGTGAGCCGGGTGCCGGCGGCGACGGCGCGGACGTTCGAGACCGTGACGCGGACGTCGTCGCCGCTGACCCGGACGGACGGCGTCCCCTCGACCTCGACCTGGCCGAGGCCGGTGACGCCGTAGGTGGACGTGACGTAGACCTGGCCGGCGCGGACGGCGAGGCGGATGTTGCCGGGCTTCCTGGCGAGGTACGCGCCGAGGTCGGCGTAGGTGAGCGTGACGGTGGCGCGGCCACGCTGGATCGGCACCGCGCTGACCCGGCCCTTCAGCGCGCGGCCGAGGTCGATCTTGACGCCCTCCAGGTGGGCGTCGATGCGGTCGACGGTGAGGCCGTCGCGCTCGACGTCGCGGGCGGTGACGTCGACCGCGCGGAACCGGCCGTGCACCGCCTGGGTCACGAACGGGAAGCCGCGGAACGTCACGTCCGGGTCCTCGCGCAGCCCCTCGTGCAGGCGTACCTGGGCGGCGGTGGCGTTGCCGGCGACGGCGGCGAGGCCGCGGTCGGCGGCGACCGCGAGCCCCGCCAGGATGGCCAGGAAGATCAGCAGCCGGCGGAACACGGGACCTCCTGGTGTCCTGGCACTAGCCGACGAGCAGGCGGACGGCGGCGTACGCCACGGGCGCGGCGACGACGAGCGGCAGCAGCAGCGTGAGCGCCCGGAGCGCGCCCGCGCGCCGGGGGTCGAGCGCGTCGGCGGCGGTGAGGTCGAGCGCGAGGTCGGCGGCGACGGCGGCGAGGCCGGTCGCGACGCCGACGGCGGCGCCGGACCGCGCCGACAGCGGCGCCCACAGCGACCCGAGCACGGCACCCAGCACGGCGGCCGCGACGGTGGCCGCGACCAGCCCGAGCGCGCCGCGCCGGGCGCCGGTGGCGAGCGCCGGGCGGACGGCGAGGCTGTCGCCGGCGCGGCCGAGCAGCAGCGCGGCGCCCGGGCAGAGCACGGCGACCGCGACGACGCCGCCGCTGGTCTTCGCGGCGACGGCGAGCAGGTGCGCGGCGAACACCGCGAGCACCACGCCGCTGACGGTGCCCGCGAGCGACTCGGCGACGCGTTCGCGGCGCGGCCGGAAGAGCTGCCAGGCCAGCGACGCGACGAACGCCAGCGCCACGACCGCGACGGCGCCGGACACGGCGGCGCCCTCCTTGCGGACCGCGACGAGGTCGGCGGCGACCGCGCCGGCGAGCACGATGGCCGTGGCGCCCTCGGCGCCGTCGACGTCGGTGAGCGCGAGCCAGGCGAGCGTGACGACGGCCTGCACGGCGAGCACGGCGAGGCCGAGGGCGGTGTGCCCGAACGCCGCGGCACCGGCGAGCACGCCCGCCGCGGCGGCGGCGCCCGCGGCGGGCAGCGCCTCGCGGACCGCGAGCCGGCCGGGCGGCGCGTCGTACGCCGTGGTCGTCACGCGGCAGATCGTCGCACGCGCGGCAGCGGGACGAGCAGCAGCCAGACCGCCGCGAGCAGCGCGAACGGCAGCGCCGCCCACAGCGTGGCCGCCGCTGCGCGGACCCATGCGGGCGCCGTCGCGCCGAGGCCGAGGTCGCCGTCCGGCGACGAGCTGCACAGCACCGCGACCAGCCAGAACGCCACCGTCCCCGCGCCGCAGAGCCGCCGCCACCGGCTGCGCCGGCGCGGCCAGAGGCTGAGGCCGGCCCACGCGGCGCCCACGCCGACGAGCCCCGCCGCCGACGCCGCCAGCCCGTCCGCCGGCCGCGGGCGCAGCCGCACGTCCGCCTCCGGGAGGCGTTGCACGGCGATGCCGCGCCAGGCCCAGCGGGCGTAGCGGCGTTCGGTGGGGCGTTCGGTCCAGGTCGCGCCGACGCGGTCGACGTCGGGGACCCCGACGGTGACGTCGGCGAACTCCCAGCCGTACGCGCCCAGCACGCCCCGCGCGGCGCCGAGCGGCACGGGCAGCACGACCGGGTCGCCCGGCGGCACGGCGTCGCGCACGGTCGCGACGGCGACGACGTGGCCGCGCACGCGGCGGGTCCGCGCCGACGGCAGCGCCCGGCCGGGGAACATCGCGGCGGCCACCCGCAGGGCCGCGTCGCGCACCTCGACGGCGGGCCGGTCCGGCCCGCCCGGCTGCACCGCCACCGTCGCCGAACGGTCCGGCCGCAGCGTGATCTCCAGCCGCACCCGGTCGGCGCGTTCCGGCGGGGCCGGCGTCCCGGACCGCGCCCACAGCACCAGCAGCCCGACGGCCAGCAACGCCGCCACCGCGCGCGCCAGGCGCCCCGGCGTCACGACGTCGCGGGCACCCGCGCGACCAGCGCGGGCAGGTGGCGCCCGATCCGGTCGAGCAGCTCCTCCGTCGCGCCCGACTCGGCGTGCGCGAACCCCTCGACCAGCCACAGCTCCTTCGGCTCGTTCGCGGCCGCGAACAGTGCCTCCGGGTGCTCCACCGTGAAGTACGAGTCGCGGTCGCCGTGCACGACCAGCAACGGCACCGGCGCGATCCGGCCCACCACCTCGACCGGCGACTCGGGCTCGTCCGCCCAGTGCGTCGCGAGCCGGGTGCGCAGGTAGGCGCGGCCCACGACCCGGCCCAGGCGGCGTTCGACCACCCAGTGCAGGCGGCGCATCGGCTTGGTGTCGCGGACCCGCCACCGGCTGGTCGCGCTCACGCTGATCACGGCGTCGATGCCGCCGAGCAACGCCGCGTGCCGGATCACCGCGGACCCGCCCATCGACCAGCCGCAGGTGACGACGTACCGGTAGCCGAGCGCGCGCGCCCAGGCGACCGCCGCGTCGACGTCGAGCACCTCCAGCTCGCCGAGCGTCGACACGCCGCCCGAGTCGCCGTGCCCGCGGAAGTCGAACGCCACCACCCCCGCGTGCTCCGCCAGCGCCAGCGCGACGCGGGCCTGCCACGGCTTGCGGTGCGTCCCGGTGAACCCGTGCGCGACCACGACGGCGATGTCGCTGCCGGGGCGCGGCAGGTGCGAGGCCGCCAGCCGCACGCCGTCGGCCGTGCGCAGCGTCGTCGTCTCCGCCCCCTCGGAAAGGGGCGGGTACCCGCGTCCCATTCGGCTATCGTGCCGTATCCGGCAACGGCGCCGCGAGGACGGTTCGCGCGGGAGGTGAACGCCGTTGAGCACGCTGCTGGTCCTGACCGACGCCCACGACCCCGTGCTGCCCGCGCTCGCGCTGCTCCCGCACAACGTCGTCGTCGCCCGCGCCGAGCCGGCCGCGCTGCTCGACGCCCCGGCCGCCGACGTCATGGTGGTCGACGCCCGCACCGACCTGGTCGGCGCCCGCTCGCTTTGCCGGCTGCTGCGTACGACCGGTGTCGCGACGCCGTTGCTGGCCGTCGTCACCGAGGGCGGCATGACCGTCGTCAACGCCGACTGGGGCGTGGACGACATGATCCTCGCGGTGGCCGGGCCGGCCGAGATCGACGGGCGGCTGCGGCTCGCGCTCGGCCGCGCCGGCGCCCTGCCCGCCGCGCCCGGACCGGCGGACGAGGTGATCCGCGGCGGCGACCTCGTCATCGACGAGGGGACGTACCAGGCGCGGGTGAAGGGCCGGCCGCTGGACCTGACGTTCAAGGAGTTCGAGCTGCTGAAGTACCTCGCGCAGCACCCGGGCCGGGTGTTCACGCGGGCGCAGCTCCTCCAGGAGGTGTGGGGGTACGACTATTACGGCGGCACGCGCACCGTCGACGTCCACGTGCGGCGGCTGCGCGCCAAGCTCGGCCCCGAGCACGAGGCGCTGGTGGGGACCGTGCGCAACGTCGGCTACAAGTTCGTGACACCCACCGAGACGGCTAGCACCGCCGTTGCTGATGCAGCGCCGGCAGCATCGAGGTGACGAGCGGGTCGCCCGCCCGGCCGAGGTACGGCAGGCAGAACACGTCCTCGATCGTCCGCAGCAGCGAGTAGTGGTCGTACGCCGCCGTCAGCCTGCTGCCCTTCGCCAGCCGCGGCGTGACGAGCACCGTGAACACCCGCCCGCCCACGTCGGGCTCCCCGGACTCGACCGACAGCGGCGCGTCGTCGTCGACTGTCGCGCCCTCGTCGAACGTCAGCACCAGCAGCCCGCCGTCGCGGAACGACCGGTCGGCGAGGATGCGCGGGATCGTCCGCCGCGCGAACGCGTCCGCCTCGGCCAGCCCGCCCCCGGCGGAGCAGGACGCGCCGGAGTCGTGGCCGTCGTGGCAGAGGTCCGGCACGACGTAGGCGAACTCCGGCACCTTCCCGGCCTTCTGGTCGCGCCAGAGCTGGTCCAGCGCCACGACGTGCGACGCGCACCGCTTCTGGTCACCGACGATCGAGCGGTAGTAGACGAACGGGTTGTGCCGGGTCGCGTAGTGGCCCTGGTTGCCGTCGGGGGCGTTCTCGGCCGGGTGCGCGCACGGCCGCGGCATGCCGTCCATATAGCCGCGCCAGGTGTGGTGCGCGGCCTCGAGCTGGTCGGCGACGTTGGCCACGTCCTGCACGCAGAGGGCGGTGGCGTAGACGAGGCAGTCGGTGGCGGTGGCCGGGTTCGGCGGCTGCCCGCTGGTCATCGAGATGTAGTTGCCGAGGCTCTCGTGGCCGGTCGCGGTGTAGTTGGTGGCGAGCGCGTACTGCTTCGCGAGGGCGTTGAGGTACGGCGCCTTCGGGTTGCCGAGCACGTCGGCGTACGAGGCGTTCTCCAGCACGTAGACGAAGACGCGCTTCACCGGCGGCGGCGCCGGGGCGGCGGTCGACGGGAGCGGCAGCAGCAACGCCGTCGCGGCGGCCAGGGCGAGTCGCTTCCTCACCGGACCCATGGTGCCAGTCCCGGGGGCGGCGTTCCTGGGTAACGTGACGTTCGTGGCGACGCCCGAGAACCTCACGCTCGACGTCCGCACCCGCCTCGACCGCGAGCAGGTGGCCGACGTGCGGGCGCTGGTGGACGCCGCGAGCGACGCCGACGGCGTCCACCCGCTCTCCGAGCACGTCACCCTGCACCTCGGCCACGGCGGCGACCCGGACGCCCGCAACGTCCTCGCCTGCGTCGACGGCCGCCTCACCGGTTACGCCCACCTCGACCTCACCGACGTGGTCGAGGGCGCCAGCGCCGAGCTGGTCGTCCACCCCGACGCGCGCCGCCAGGGCGTCGGCCGCGCGCTCGTCGGCCAGCTCGTCGGCCTCACCGCCGGGCAGCGGCTGCGCCTGTGGGCGCACGGCTCGCACCCGGCCGCCGCCGAGCTCGCCACGAAGATGGGCTTCCGGCGCGGCCGCGCGCTGTGGCAGATGCGGCGTTCGCTGCACGCCGCGCTGGCCGCGCCGGCGCTGCCGGACGGCGTGACCGTGCGGACGTTCGTGCCAGGCCGGGACGAGGAGCCGTGGGTGGTGCTGAACAACGCGGCGTTCGCCGACCACCCGGACCAGGGCCGCTGGACCGTCGAGGACGTGATGGTCCGCGAGAAGGAGCCGTGGTTCGACCCCGGCGGCTTCTTCCTCGCCGAGCGCGACGGCGAGCTCGTGGCGTTCCACTGGACCAAGGTGCACGGCGCCACGCAGCACCTCCACGAGCACGGGCACGGCGAGGACGACCCGCACGACCACGCGCACGACCCCATCGGCGAGGTCTACGTCGTCGGCGTCTCCCCCTCCGCGCAGCGCCTCGGCCTCGGCCCGGCGATGACCACCATCGGCCTGCGCCACCTGCGCTCGCTCGGGCTGGCGCAGGTCATGCTCTACGTCGACGAGGTCAACACCAACGCGATCCGCGTCTACGAGCGCCTCGGCTTCACCCGCTGGAACACCGATGTCTCCTACGTGAACTGGTCATAGCGTTGCGGCTGCTCTTCTTCGGGACGTACGACGTCCGCGCGCACCCGCGCGTCGAGGTGCTGATGGAGGGGTTCCGCGCGCTCGGCGACGAGGTCGAGGAGTGCGACGTCCCGCTCGGCATCGACACGGAGATGCGGGTGCGGATGCTCAGGCAGCCGTGGCTGCTCGTGCTGCTGGCGGTGCGCATCGCGGCGGCGTGGGCGCGGCTGTCGTGGCGGGTGCTGCGCCGCCGCCCGCGCCCCGACGCCGTCGTCGTCGGCTACCTCGGGCAGGCGGACGTGCTGCTGGCGCGGCGGCTGTTCCCGCGCACGCCGATCGCGCTCGACTACCTCGTCTCGCTCTCCGACACCGCGACCGACCGGCAGGCCGGCGGCTCCGCCGTCAACCGGATGCTGGCCCGCGCCGACGACGCCGCCGTCCGCGCCACCGACGTCGTCGTGGTCGACACCGAGGAGCAGCGGGTCACCGTCCGCGCGACCCCGCGCGACACCACCGTCGTCGTGTCGGTGGGGGCGCCGCAGTGGTGGTTCTCCCCGCCCGCGCCGCTGGAGCCGGCGCCGTTGCGGGTGCTGTTCTTCGGGCTCTACACGCCGTTGCAGGGCGCGCCGGTGATCGGGCGCGCGATCGCGCTGCTCGCGGACGACGAGCGGGTGGCGTTCACCATGGTCGGCACCGGCCAGGACCGCGCCGCGACGGAGGCTCTGGCCCGGGCCAATCCCCGCGTCGACTGGATCGACCGGGTGCCGCCGCGTGAGCTCCCCGCGCTCGCCGCCGCGCACCACGTCAACCTCGGCGTCTTCTCCACCGCCCCCAAAGGGCTGCGCGTCGTCCCGAACAAGGTCTACCAGGGTGCCGCCGCCGGCTGCGCCACCGTCACCTCCGACTCCCCGCCGCAACGCACCGTCCTCGGCTCGTCGGCGCTGCTCGTCCCGCCCGGCGACGCGGACGCGCTGGCCGAGACGCTGCGTACGCTGGCGGGCGACCCGGCCCGGGTGGACGCGCTGCGGGACGCGGCGTACGACCTGGCCGTACGGTCGTTCCGTCCCGACAACCTCGTCGCGCCGCTCCGGGCGCGCCTGCTGGGAGGCACCGCATGAGCGAGCCCGCGCTGACCGCCATGGCCTGGCTCCGCTGGGACGTGGTCGAGCGCCTGTGGCGGCGCATCGGCCCGGTCGAGAAGGTCGTCGAGGTCGGCGCCGGGCGCGGCGCCGTCGGCGTGCGGCTCGCCCGGCGCGCGCGCCACTACGTCGGCTACGAGCCGGACGCGACCTCCGCCGCCGTCGCCCGCTCCCGCGTCGAGGCCACCCACCGGGGCACCGTCCGCACCGCCATCCTCGACGCGGCCGCCGCGACCGGCGACGCCGACGTCGTCTGCGCGTTCGAGGTGCTCGAGCACATCGACGACGACCTCGGCGCGCTCGAGGCGTGGGGCGCCCAGCTCAAGCCCGGCGGCTGGCTGCTGCTGTCGGTGCCGGCGTTCGCCGAGCGGTACGGCCCGTGCGACGCCCACGTCGGGCACCTGCGGCGTTACGACCCCGACCTGCTCCGCGAGCGCCTCGTCGCCGCCGGCTACACCGTCGAGGAGATCGCGTTGTACGGCTGGGGGCTCGGCTACGCGCTGGAGTCCGCGCGCAACGCCATCGTTCGCCGGAAGAAGCCGCCCGAGTCCGTGGCCGAACGCACCGCCGGCAGCGGCCGCTTCTTCCAGCCGCCGGACGCGCTGGGCGTGGTCACCGCCGCCGCGACGGCGCCGTTCCGCCTGCTCCAGCGGATGCAGCCGGCGAAGGGCACCGGCCTCGTCGCCCTCGCCCGCAAGCCCGCGGCGTGACGCGGTCCTGGCTCGAGCGGCGCACAGTTGTCCGGCGGCGCCAATGACGCAGCCCGCGGCCGTGCACTAACGTCCACGAATCCATTCGGGAGAGCGCGTGCCGTCGGGTGCGCTCGGCTCCCGCATTCGTCTCGCACCAGGGGGAAGCACGCATGAGTCGAGTCACGGTTGGCGTCCTCGGGGTCCTCTTGAGCTTGGTGACGGCCGCACCGGCACAAGCCTTCCCTTACGACCACTGGTGCAGCGGCCGACACGATTCCAACTGCCGCGTCGGGCTGTTCCGCCGCTGCGACTTCTACGACGACACCAGCGACATGGACGGCAAGCGGTACTGCACCAAGATCCTGACGATCATGAACGGCGCGGGGAGCGGGGACGTCTCGCCGGGTCTGACGACGGCGGCCACGAACGTCACCTACACCGTGAACCTCAACGTGACCCTTCCGTATGGCGACGAGGTCATCACCACGGCGTGCACCTATAAGGCCACGAGCATCGTCGCCGAGTCGGTGATTGCCGGCTCCGGCCACGGAACCTTCTCCTGCGCGGCCGGGATGTCCGGCAACCTCGCTTACACGAGGCAGGCCGGCGTCATGTCGCTCACGGGGAGCCTCGACCATGACGGCATGACGTACCCGATCCGTCAAAGCACCCTGGACCTCATCTACACGTCAGCCAATCCGGTCACGTCATTCGTGGCCGTAGGCGAGATCGCACTGGACGGCTACGTCACCGAGGTCTGAGACAGCCGGCGCTCGAACGCGCTCGCGATCCCTCGCGCGATCACTGCGGCGCCGCCGCGCACGGACCCGGACGCAGCGCCGCATTGATCGCGGCGGGCAGCCGCTACGAACGGCGGCGGGACAACGCGTCGGCGGCGGCCAGGAGGGTGAGCACGGCGTAGAGGGCGGCGAGCGCCTTCGGGACCCACTGGAACTTCGGGTCCAGCACGGGCACCAGCGTCAGGCAGACGACCGCCGCGCCGCCGAAGAAGACGACCCGGCGGTTCACGCGAACGCCTTCACGAGCAGCGACGTCAGCATGGCGATGGCGAACGCTCCCGGGATCGTGAGCACCCACGCCCACACGACCTGGCTGGCGACGCCCCACCGCACGGCGGAAAGCCGGTGCGTGGCGCCGACGCCGACGATCGAGCCGGCGATGGTGTGCGTGGTGGAGACGGGGATGCCGTTAGCGGCGGTGAAGAACAGCGTCACCGCCGACGCGCTCTCGGCCGCGAAGCCGCCGACCGGCTGGAGTCGCGTGATCTTCGAGCCCATCGTCTTGACGATGCGCCAGCCGCCGGAGAGCGTGCCGAGGCCGATCGCGGTGTGCGCGGACAGCACCACCCACAACGGCACCTCGGCGGTGGAGCTGGCGTGCCCGGTGGCGATGAGCAGCGCGAGGATGATGCCCATCGTCTTCTGCGCGTCGTTGGCGCCGTGGCCGAGGCTGAACGCCGCCGACGACAGGAGCTGCCCGGCGCGGAAGCCGGAGTTGAGCACCCGCAGCCGCCGCACCCGGTGGAACAGCCAGAGGATGACGAGCGTCGTGACGAGCCCGAGCGCCAGCCCGATCAACGGCGCCAGCACGATGAACGCGCCGATCTCCCGCACCTTGGCCAGCAGCAGCACGTGGAACCCGGCGCGCGCGACGGCGGCGCCGGCGATGCCGCCGACGAGGGCATGCGACGACGAGGTGGGCAGGCCGAGGTAGAACGTCAGGAGGTTCCACGCGATCGCGCCGACGAGGCCGGCGAAGACGACGCCGATGGTGAGCGTCTTGGTCTTGGGGTCGACGATCCCCTTGGCGATGGTGTCGGCGACCTTGGTCTTGAAGACGAGGAACGCCACGAAGTTCCAGAACGCCGCCCACAGCACCGCCAGGCGGGGCGTGAGCACGCGGGTGGAGACGATGGTGGCGATGGAGTTGGCGGCGTCGTGGAAGCCGTTCGTGTAGTCGAACGCCAGCGCGATCCCGACGACGACGACGAGCGCGAACGTCGTACCGGTCATGCGAACTTGAGGACGATCGACTCGACGACGTTGGAGACGTCCTCGGTCGTGTTCAGGGCGCCCTCCATGGCCTGGACGATGTCCTTCCACTTGAGGACGTCGAGCGCCTCGAACTCCGCGAACAGCCGGGCGAGGGTGCGCCGGTAGACGGAGTCGCCCTCGCTCTCCAGCCGGTCGATCGCGTCGAGCATCGGCTGCATGTCCTTCATGGACTTCAGCCGGCGGAACAGCTCGACGGTCTGCTCGGTCATCTGCACGAGGATCTCGGCGAGCTCGTTCATCTCGGGGAGCACCGACTCCACCGAGACGAGCTGCATCAGGTCGCTGACGGCGAGCATGTCGTCGACGACGTCGTCGAGTTCCTCGGCGAGCGCGTGGATGTCCTCGCGGTCGAACGGCGTCACGAACGACGAGTCGAGCCGCCGCAGGATGTCCTTGGTGAGCTGGTCGCCGCGCCGCTCGCACTCGACCACCGCGTCGTGCTTGGCCTTGACGTCGGTGAAGTCGTTCATCAGCGTGCGCAGCCGCTTGGCGGCCTCGGCGGCGTTGGCCGCCGACTCGCTGAACATGGCGAAGAACGTGTCGTCCGTCGGGACGAGCTTGAACCTCATGGCGCCGGAGACTACCGGCTGGCCACCACCCGTTCGCGCGGTGAGGCGGGGAACGCCGCGAAGGTTCGCGCAGCGTTCACCCGCCGTTCACCGAACGCGGCTACCGCTGCGTCGCGACCCCGTCGATCGTCACCCGCGGCCGCCCGCTGGTGCCGAGCGCCACGACCTTGACCGTGTGCGCCTTCGGCCCGCCGGGGAGCAGCGGCGACGTCCACAGCGACTGCCGCACCTTCGTGGACGACGCGTAGGTGTCGACCGTCGCCTTGAGCACGCCGTCGATGTACACGCGCAGGCCGCCGCAGGTGTTGCAGCGGTCGCCGACGAGCGTGAACCGCTCGGTCTCCGACGACACGGTCATGGTCGCGCCGCGCGTCGTCGTCCAGTGGAGCGTCGACAGCCACCGGCCCGACGCGGGGCCGCGGGCCCAGCCGGACGAGTAGCCGAGGTGGTACGAGTAGTCGTCCAGCGGCTCGGACGCGCTCCTGACGACCGGCAGGCTGGGGTTGCCGAACTGGTCGTACGCCTTGACCTGGAAGTGGTACGTGTACCCCGGCTGCGGCGTCAGCGGCTTGCCGCTCGTCCCGAACGCCGCGGTCGACAGCGTGGTGCCGGTGAGCCACGGCGTCCACTTCGAGATCACCCAGGACGTGCCGACCTTGGTCTTGGTCGCGTACGACACGTCCCACCGCGCCGCGCGGCTGCCGCCCCAGGCGACGCGGAACGGCGTGCTGGCGCTGACCGCCGAGACCACCGACGGCAGGGACAGCGTCGCGGTCGTGCCGAGGTAGCCGAGCTTGAGCTGGTAGCGCGACGTGGACGAGGAGTCGTCGTTCGCGGAGGTGAGGAACCAGCCGACGAGGTACCGGCCCGGCCGGCACTCGCGCCCGGCCGTCCGGTCGCAGACGTCGACGCCGGGCTCGACCCAGTCGGCGCCGCTCTCGGCGCCCGCGTAGTAGACGGGCTCGGTCGCGGCGTCGGCGCTGCCGCCGACCGACTGCGGCTCCCACACCGCGAGCTGCGCGAAGCCGGGCGGCAGCCAGCCGTGCGGGTCGAACGTCCACGAGAAGTCCAGGCGGCCCTGGACGTAGGCGCTGCGGACGTACGCGCTGCGGGTGCCGTAGGCGAGCGGCACGCTGGTCTGCTCGCCGCTGGCGGCGGGCAGACCCTCGTAGTTGTCGCCGGCGTCGAGCAGCTTCACGGGCACGCCGCTGTGGTCGGGGCCGGTGGTGGCGCCGTTGCCGGACGCGCGGAGCGTGAAGCCGAGGTTCGCCTTGTTGTCGGGCGGGGCGACGTAGGTGGCGGTGGTGCGGGTGACGTTGCCGGCCGAGGTGGACGCGGCGCCGGTGACGGTGCCGTAGCCGGCGGGCGGCGCGGTGATCGCCGCGGCCGCCGGGGCGGTGCCGGCGGGGTTCACGCGCAGCGCCTCCAGCGCGCGGCGGCCGACGCCGGTGGCCACCTGGCCGCCGCGCGTGATCGCCATCGCCGTGTAGGTCTCCGGGCCGTTCGCCGTGTCGATCGCGCCGGGGGCGCGGACGCGGCCGAGGCCGGTGCTGACGCTGGTGCCGGTGTGGAACGCGCCGGCCATGATCGCGGCGCGCGCGGCGTCGCCGGTCGCGCCGTTCGGCGTCGCGGCGACCAGGGCGGCCACGCCCGCGACCATCGGCGCGGCGAACGACGTGCCGTCGACCTTCGTCACCTGGACCGCGCCGTTGACCTCGCCGAACTCGTTCGACGGCGCGTAGTACGACGTCACGCAACGGCCGGGCGCGACGACATCGACGTCGCCGCGGTTGGAGAAGTCCACGACGGTCCACGGGTTGGCGGACGAGGCGGGGCAGTCGACGGGGTTGCCGTTCGCGTCGTACGGCTGGGTCTGGCCGATCGCGCCGACGGAGAGCACGTACGGGTCGCCGGCCGGGTAGTCGGCGCGCTCGCGGCCGTCGTTGCCCGCCGCGACGACGACCGTCACGCGCGGCGCGTTCGCGTGGAGCTGCGCGATCGCGAGGCGGATCAGCGGGTCGTCGAACTGCCCGCCGAGGCTCATGTTCACGGCGACGAGGGACGGGTGCGACGGCGCGTAGGCCGCCACGTTGGCGAGCGCGTCGGCGATGTCGCCGCTGCTCGCGCCGCTCTCCTCGCAGGTGACGGTGGTCTCCGGGTCGGCCGGGTCCTGGCACGGGTAGCGGAAGCGGCGGAACACGTCGTACGAGCGGATCTTCGCGGCCGGCGCGACGCCGTAGACGCTGGTGTCGCCCTCGCCGGCGGCGACGACCGCCACGGCGGTGCCGTGCGGGCAGGTCGCCGGGGTGCAGTCGAGGTCGACCGTCGGGTCGTCCGGCTGCTGCGTCACCGGGGTGGAGAAGTCGCCGGCGTCGGTGACCTTGCCCGCCGTGTCCAGGTCGGGGTTGGCCGGGTCGACCGGCGAGTCGATGACGGCGATCTCGGTGCCGGCGCCGGTGTTCGGGAGGACGCCGTTGCCGGGGTCGCCCGCGTGCACGGTGTCCGCGCCGACCTCCACCAGCTCCGGCGTGTGCGGGTCGGCGGCGAACGCCTGGTACCGCGCCTCCGGCGCCACCAGCTCGACGGCCGCGTCGGCGCGCAGCAGCCGGTGCACGGCGGCGACGCTGTCGACGCTGAGGACGGCGGCGTTCAGCGCCGGGATGGTGCGGTCGACGCGCACCCGGTGCCCCTTCGCGACGACGCGCGCGTACGCGGCGTCCCGGCCCTTCGCGCCGACGCCCGCCTTGAACTTCACCTCGACGCGCCCGGTCGGCCGCGGCACGCCGTTGCGGCGCGCGGCCACCGACGGCGTGCGGCCGCCCGGGCCGGCGGGGGCCGGGGGCGCCGGCGGCGCGGCGGCGGCCGGGACGGCGCCGAGGGCCACGGCGGCGGCGATCAGCGCGGGGACGAGGCGCAGGGCGCGCATGGTGATGCCTTCCGGGAGCGAGCGTGGAGGGTGCGGCGTTCCCATGATCGGTGCCGGGAGCCGCGTCCGTACCGGTTTCAACGCATTCGCGCGCCGTTTTCCTCCCGACCGGCCGGGTACCGCACCCCCGAGCGAGGAGGAGACGCATGGTGCGGATCGGCTACGCGCTGTCGAGCGAGGAGCACGAGGCGATGGACCTCGTGCGCAACGCGCAGCGCGCGGAGGCGCTGGGGCTCGACTTCGTGTCGATCTCCGACCACTACCACCCGTGGGTGGACCGGCAGGGGCACAGCCCGTTCGTCTGGGCCGTCATCGGCGGCATCGCCGCGACGACGGAGCGCATCGACGTCGCGACCGGCGTGACCGCGCCGATCCTGCGCATCCACCCGGCCGTCATCGCGCAGGCGACGGCGACGGTGGCGACGATGCTGCCCGGCCGGTTCTCGTTCGGCGTCGGCACCGGCGAGGCGCTGAACGAGCACATCACCGGCGAGCACTGGCCGCAGCTCGACGTGCGGCTGGAGATGCTGGAGGAGGCCGTCCACGTGATCCGCGAGCTGTGGGAGGGCAGCCTCTACAGCCACCGCGGCACCCACTACACCGTCGAGAACGCCCGCATCTACAGCCGCCCGGACACCCCGCCGCCGATCATCGTGAGCGGCGCCGGCGAGAAGGCGACCGAGCTGGCCGGGCGGATCGGCGACGGCTACTGGGGCATGGGCCCCAACGCCGAGCTGGTCGAGACGTTCCACAAGGCCGGCGGCGACGGGCCGACCTACGCGCAGGTCACCTGCTGCTGGGCGCCGGACGAGAAGCAGGCGCGGCGCACGGCGTTCGAGATCTGGCCGAACTCCGGCCTGTCCGGCCAGCTCGCGCAGGAGCTGGCGCTGCCGTCCTACTTCGAGTCGGCGTGCGAGGCGCTGACCGAGGAGCAGGCGACCGAGAACACGCCGTGCGGCCCGGACCCGGAGCCGTACCTCGAGCAGTTCCGCACCTACGTCGACGCGGGGTTCGACCACGTCTACTTCCACCAGATCGGGCCCGACCAGGAGGGCTTCCTGAGCTTCATGGAACGCGAGCTGCTCCCGCGGCTGCGCGGCTGACCGAGAGGACGACATGGACGCCATCACGATGCTCCGGGAAGACCACCGGCAGGTCGAGAAGCTGTTCAAGCAGTTCGAGAAGCTCGCCAAGGGCGGCGACGAGCAGGCGATGCGCGGCGTCGTCGACGAGATCGTCACGCAGCTCTCGGTGCACGCCGCGATCGAGGAGCAGGTGTTCTACCCGGCCGTGCGCAAGTGGGCCGAGGACACCGAGGACACCGTGCTGGAGGGCCTGGAGGAGCACCACATCGTCAAGTGGACGCTCTCCGAGCTCGACGGCATGAAGCCGAGCGAGGAGCGGTTCAAGGCGAAGGTGACGGTGCTCATCGAGAGCGTCCGCCACCACGTCGAGGAGGAGGAGCAGGAGCTCTTCCCGGCCGTGCGCGAGGCCGTCAAGCGCAAGGACCTCCAGGAGCTGGGCGAGACGCTGGAGGCCGCGCGCAAGACCGCGCCGACCCGCCCGCACCCGAAGGCGCCGGACGAGCCGCCGGGCAACCTGGTGGCCAACCCGGGCGCCGCGGTCGACAAGACCCGCGACCGCATCCCGCTGCTGGGCCGGCGCAAGCCGAAGGCCGGCGGCAAGAGCTGACGGGGATCGCGGCGGATTCGCCCCGGACGCTGGGGCGAATCCGCCTGAACCGCTACGCTCCGGAGTCATGATCGGCGAGAGCACGCGGGTGTACCTCGTCGACGACGCGGAGCTGCTGCGACGCGGCGTCGTGGACCTGCTGCGTTCCACGGAGGAGTTCACCGTCGTGGGCGAGGCGGCGTCGGCCGCCGAGGCCGTCGCGCAGCTCCCCCTGCTGCGCCCCGACGTCGCCGTCATCGAGGCGAAGCTGCCGGACGGCAGCGGCATCGACGTGTGCCGGGAGATCCGGCTGCGGGTGCCCGAGGTCAACTGCCTGATGCTGTCGACGCAGGACTCTGACGACGCGCTGTTCGACTCGATCATCGCGGGCGCGGCCGGCTACCTGCTGAAGAACATCGGCGGCAAGGACCTGCTGGACAACCTGCGCACCGTCGCGGCGGGGCGTTCGCTGCTCGACCCGTCGGTGACCTCGCGGGTCCTCCAGCGGCTCCGCGAGGGCAACGCCCGCGAGGAGCGGCTCGGCAAGCTGACCGAGCAGGAACGCCGCATCCTCGAGCTGATCGGCCAGGGCCTCACGAACCGGCAGATCGCCGAGGAGATCCACCTCGCCGAGAAGACCGTGAAGAACTACGTGTCGAACATGCTCGCCAAGCTCGGCATGGAGCGGCGCACCCAGGCCGCGGCGTACGCCGCCCGCCTCACCGACCGCTGACCCGCGCCCACCGCTGACCCGCGCCTACAGCAGCGGGGCCTTCGCCGACGCCGGGCGGGTGTCGACCGAGACCCGCTGGTTGGCGCGCAGCCACCAGGTCAGGTAGGCGTTCGCCAGCACCATCGCCGCGTGCTCCTCGCGGGAGCGGTAGTGGTCCTCCGACTGCGGGCCGTAGATCTGGCCGGTCGTGAACCTCGCCTGCATGCCGCGGACGACGTCGAGGTGGACGCGCGCCCACTTCGCGGCGACGTCGCGCACCCGCGGGTCGGTGCTGAGGACGGCGGTCTGCACGTCGAGGCCGGCGTAGACGGCCTCGCGGTGCTCGCCCCAGTCGGCGCCGCGCGGGTAGTAGACCGCCGACGAGCCGGGGCGGTACACCGTGCCGCCGGGGGCGTTGTAGACGCGCGGGTCGAACCGCACCGTCGTCAGCGCCTTGTACGTGACGTCCGCGCCGGCGAGCACCGACTCCGGCACGGCCGTGCCGACCAGCCCGGAGACGGGCGCGGCCCACAGCGCGATGTCGGTCGTGTAGTCGGGGTTGATCCGGTAGTGGTTGACGACGAAGCCGTCCGGCTCGGCGTTGCTGCCGTCCAGCCAGTCGGCGACGGTGCGGCCGTTGACGACGTAGGTCGAGTGGATGTCCTGCGGGCGGGAGAACGCGCCGACGAACCGCTCGTACGCCGCCTGCGCCCAGCGGCCGCGGTTCGCGTGGTGCGGCAGCAGCTCGACCGCCGTGTAGAGCGCGACGCCGTCCCACGCCAGCTCCTCGGCGCCGCTGTTGCCGGGCGTGAGGACGTGGTGGGCGGTGTCGCGGAGGTAGTGCAGCTCGCGCTTGGCGACGATGTCCGCCTCGTACGCCATCAGCCGGCCGAGCAGCACCTGGGTCGGCGGCGGCAGCGCCGGGCCGATCAGCCAGCCGGCCGTCGTGATCTGCGCCGCCCACAGCGCCGCCTGGACCGAACCGCCCCAGCCCTTGCTGCTCATGAGGTTCGCGCGGTGCGTCGTGGCGACGTAGGTCACCAGCTCGACGACCCGCTCCGTCGCGACCGCCTTCTCGACGCCCGTCACCGCGCTGTCGTACGCGCCGGTCGCGAGCGACGCGGCGAGGGCGTAGGCCACCGACGTGTAGCGGCGGACCTCCTCGGAGTCGATCGTCTGGTTGGTGCGGGCGCGCTCGTTCGCCGTGAGGTACGGGTCGACGCCGGTCATGTACTGCTGCCACCAGACGGTGAGCGCGTACTTGTCGGTCTTGTTCATCGCGCCGCGCAGCAGCGTGCCGATCGCGTCGCGCGGGAGGACCGTCGCCGTCGCGGCCGGGTGCTCGGCGAGGCGGACGTCGCCCAGGCCGGCCTGCGGCCCGGTGAACGCGTCGGCGCGGGCCACGGCGGCGCCCAGCAGCGCGAGCGCGAGGAGACCCCGCACCACCCGGCCACCGCGCATACGCCACCGCACCTTCGCTGGGAGAACGCCCTCTCAACGAGAGCGAGCGCGAACGGTTGCGCCCCCCGGCAGCCGCCGTCGCGCGGACAGCACCATACCGGGACGTTCTAGGGCAGGGTGACGTACTGCCCGAGGAACGTCCGCGCGGACGCGGTGTCGAGGCGGTAGACGACGTTGGTGCTGCGGCAGACCGCGTCGCCGGTGATCGTGGTCGCGGCGAGCACGTTGCCGCTTCCCAGGAAGTTCGGGCCGCCGGAGTCGCCGTAGCAGGTGCCGCCGTTGCCGGTCGCGGGGTTCATCGAGATGCGCAGCCAGGCCGGGTTGATCGAGTTGAGGGTGCCCGTCGCGACCATGCGGACGTCGTTGTAGTAGTACGCCTGCCCGCCCTTGGCGACCTCGTAGGCGCCGTAGCCGACGCTGGTGAACTGCTGCGTGCCGGGCAGCCCGCCGAGCGAGCCGGCCTTCGGCAGCGCCGCCGGGGTGATGCCCTTGACCGCCTTGTCGAGCACGACGACCGCGATGTCGTGCGGGTCGTCCTGCGCCTGGTTGTAGAGCGGGTCCGCGTGCCACGTGCCGGCGTAGGTCTTGTCACCGTCGACATAGGCGCTGTCGAACGTCACCCGCACCCGGTCGCCCTCGGCACAGTGCGCGGCGGTGAGGAACACCGTCGGCGCGATCAGCGTGCCGGAGCAGTAGAGCCAGGTGCCGTCCGAGTACGCGTGCGCGGCCACCAGCCCGCCGACGTTCGGGTGCGCGTTGCCGTCCTCGACGCCGTTGGTGATGGCGTGGGCGGGCGTGACGAGCAGGACGGACAACGGCAGGGCGGCGAGAACCGCGAGAAGTCGGCGCATGTCACGAATCGTACGGCGCCCAGGGTCGTGCCAACCCCCGGTCACCCGGCGCCCCTGCTGGGGGCGTCCCCCCACGTCCGGCTGTTCCAGCCCTGGTAGATCGTCCCGCCGGCGTTCGCGACGAGGACCTTGGCGACCCCCTCCGGGCCGGCGGCGGCGACGGCGACGCCCTCGTGCACCGGCATCGGGAGGAACGTGTCCGGGGCGGCCGGGTCGCTGCGCGCCACCGTCGTCACCCCTGGCTCGCCGATCACCACGTAGATGGGTCCGGTCGCGGCGTCGTCGTCGAGCAGCCCGAAGTCGAGGTGCCGGGCCGTGAGCGGGCTGGGCAGCGGCGCCGTCAGCACCCCAGGCGGGATCCAGCTCTCCGCGACCTGCCGCGGGAGGAACACGACGCCGAGCCGCGGCAGGCCCGTGCCGTCGCGCCCCTGGAAGACCACCAGGTCACCGTGCTCCAGCCGCTCCGCGTAGAGCAGGCCGACGTCGGTGTGCGGCGGCGGCGGTGTGTCGCCCTTCGGGACCCGCTTGTGGTCCCACTCGTCGCGCGCGGCCGCGACGACCGCGGCGTCGTCGCGGAGCGAGCCCCGCGCCGGCCAGTCGAAGAACACCGCCGGCACGGCATCGCGCGCGGCGGCCTTCTCGGGGCGCCGTGCGGCGGCGGCGTACCCGGCGCCGATCACGAGGGCGACGACGGTGCCGGCGCTGAGCAGTGCCACGCCCCAGCCGCGGCGCGCCCGCGTCTGCGTTACCTCGGTCAATGCTTCCTCCTTACGCCGGGACGCCGATGCCGAACGTGACGCTGCTCTCGAACCCGCGGTCGCTGCCGACCTGGCACTGCGTCCACCTCCCGCAGTCGAAGTGGACCCACCGGAACTGCGCGACGTGGTCGTCGTCCATCGTCACCGGCTGCGGCGTCCCGTAGAACCGCTGGCCCTCGGTGTCGCAGTTGACGTGGAACGCGTAGTGGCTCGCCGCCGCCTCGTACCGCTGCGCCCCGGTGACCGACCGCACCAGCCGGAACTGGTACAGGTGCCAACGCTCGGTGTCGGTCGAGACGCCGGAGGCGTTGGCGCAGTGGCCGGAGAGCATGGGCGACTCGAGGTTCGACGTGCCGCCCCGGTAGGCGAACTGCACCATCTGCTTCTGCGTGCAGACGGTCTCCGCACGGGAGCCGCCGGTGACCGAATTGCGGACGCGGGTGCATTTCGTGCCGACCCACGCCTGCGAGTACTTGCATATCGAGTTCTCGCTCCGGTACATGTCGCCGGGGATCGGGCAACGTTCGATCTTGGCGTCCACCGTGTCGCGCTGCTCGTCCTTCAACGACCACGGGTCGCGCGACGGCGTGCCCAGGAAGCCGTCGGTGTCGGCGGCGAGCACGAGCGGGCTCGGGTGCACCGCGACCGAGCCGCCGGCCGGGAGGCTCGCGGAGGCGCCGTCGGCGCACCGGGACGCGACGTCGGCCGCGGCGGTCAGCGTGGCGGAGACGGCCTGCCCCGCCGCGTCGCCGGTCTGGACGAGACCGAGCACCGCGACGTCCCGGCCCGACGCGACGAGCACGGCGGTGGCCGAGACCGAGGCATCCGCGAGCAGGACGGTGACGGCGCCGCTGCCCGCGTCCGTCGCGCAGGACACGGAGCCGGCGACGGTCAGGGCGGTGGCCGTACCGCCCTCGCACCCGCTCGGCGTCCCCTCGAACGACAGCCGCAGCGCGGTCACGGCACCCGCCCCGGCGACCGGGTCCACGGTCAGCGAGCCGGACACGTCGCAGACGACGGTCTCGCCCGCCGCCGCGGGGACGGCGGTGCCGGTCACGATCGCCATGGCCGCGAGCGCCGCCCCGAAGAATTGACGCATGCATTCCTCCCCCGTGCGCGGCCAACGTAACGGCGCCGCGAGGAATGCGTCAACTGTCCGGAATCCGACAAGAAACCCATGTCACGAACGGATCGCTCGTTCGTAATGCGGCGCTCAGGCGGTGGCCGGCTCCGGGAGGGGCTGGTCGGCGGGGACGTGGCGCATCGCGACGGAGTTCATGCAGTAACGCAGCCCGGTCGGCGGCGGCCCGTCGTCGAACACGTGCCCGAGGTGCCCGTCGCAGCGCGCGCAGCGGACCTCGGTGCGCACCATCAACCAGGACCGGTCCTCGTGCGTGACGACGGAGTCGTCGGAGACCGGCTGGGTGAACGACGGCCACCCGGTGCCGGACTCGAACTTCTCGCCGCTGCGGAACAGCGCGTTGCCGCAGCCGGCGCAGACGTACGTGCCCGGGTCGTGGGTGCCGACGAAGCACCCGGTGCCGGCGCGTTCGGTGCCGTGCTTGCGGAGGACCGCGTACTCCTCCGGGGTCAGCCGCCGGCGCCACTCCTCGTCGCTGAGTACGAGCTTGTCGACCATGCGTCGAGGGTAACCCCGCGCTGGGCCGGCAGGTGGAACGGGTCGGCGCGGGGCGGCTGCCGGAGAGTGGCGCGCGGGCAGGTGGCGAGGGTGAGGCCGGCCCAGGCGAGGGCGTCGTCGCAGAGGCGGTCGACGGTCCAGCCGAGCGCGAGGCCGGGGTCGGTGACGTTGACCTTGTAGATGGTGATCTCATTGCGGCGCGGCTCGTCGTAGACGACCGCGATGGAGCCGACCATGACGGCGCCGCCGCGGCTGCCGGAGGGGCCGTTCCACGGCCGGTCGAACCGCTGCCACATGCCGGGTGTCGCGCTCCACACGCCGCCGCGGGACACGTCGAACTGCTCGAGGCAGCGCAGGATCTCGGTGGCCGCCGCGATGCCGAGGATCGCGGCGGGGCGGATGACGCTCTCGACACCGGTCACGAACGAGAGTGTCGGCGGCGGCGTACCCGCGAGCGCAGACCCGGACGGGTGACGTCAGTCGACCAGGTCCAGCGCCGCCTCGACCACGGCCCGCGCGTCGATGCCGTGCAGCCGGTACAGGTCGCCGACGGCGCCCGCCTGCCCGAACCGCGAGACGCCGAGGCACGAGACGGGCGAGCCGAGAACGCCGCCGAGGAACGCGAGCGTGTGCGGGTGGCCGTCGAGCACGGTGACGAGCGGGCGGCCGGCGGCGAGGACGCGGTCGTACACGGCCTCGTCCACCCCGGTCGCGAGCGCGTCGGGGAGCAGGCCGCGGCGGGCCTGCGCGGCCCGCCAGAGGCGGTCGTACGAGCTGACGACGACCAGCCCCGCCTCGACGCCGAGCGAACGCAGCTCGTCCACCGCGGCGACCGCCTCGGGCACGACGGCACCGACGGCGACGACGTCCAGGTCGTTGCCGGAACGCAGCCGGTACGCGCCCGCGAGCACGTCGCGGCGGCGCTGCTCGCGGCCGGCGTCGTCGGAGGGGATCGCGGCGAGCGACTGGTCAAGGGGGCGGGTGGTGAGGCGGACGTACGCGCTCTCGCCGTCGGGCCGGCCGAGCCGCGACAGCGCGTGCAGCAGCACCCACTCGAGGTCCTGCGCGAACGCCGGCTCCCACGCCGTGACGCCGGGCTGCTCGAGGCCGATGGACGGCGTGATGACCGACTGGTGCGCGCCGCCCTCGGCGGCGAGGGTGACGCCGGACGGCGTGCCGACGAGGATCGACTGCCCGCCGCCGTAGACGCCGAACGCCCACGGCTCCAGCGCCCGCGCGACGAACGGGTCGTACACGGTGCCGATCGGCAGCAGCGGCTCGCCGGCGGTGAGCCAGGTGGCGCCGAGCTCGCCGAGCAGGCCGACGAGGTTGGTCTCGGCGATGCCGAGCTCGAGGTGCTGGCCGCGCCGGTGCTCGCGCCAGCGCATGAGGATGTCGTCGGCGTCGGCGAACCAGTCGGTGCGGTCCTCCGGCGACCAGACGCCGACCTTGTTGATCCAGCCGCCGGTGTTGGTGCTGCTCGCGACGTCCGGCGAGACGGTGACGACGCGCGCGGCGACCTCGGGCGCGCTGCGGGTGAGGTCCACGAGGACGCGGCCGAGGACGGCCTGCGTCGCCTGCTCCCCCTTGTACGGCCGGCCCAGCTCGGCCGGCACGTCCGGCGCCTTCGCCTCGCCGAGGACGTTGCGGCGCAGGCGTTCGGCGGTCTCGGCGCAGAGCCGGCCGGCGGGCGACTCCGGGTCGAGCGGCGCCCACGGGTCCTCGGGGTCGGTGCCGAGGCGGCCGGCCAGCTCGGCGTACTGCGCCGGCGTGAGCAGCGCGCTGTGGTTGGCCGGGTGCCCCTCGATCGGCAGCCCCCAGCCCTTGATCGTGTACGCGAACATGACCGTCGGCCGGTCGTCGGCGACGTTGTCGTAGGCCGAACGCAGCTCGGCGAGGTCGTGGCCGCCGAGGTCGCGCAGCGCGCGGTGCAGGTCGTCGTCGGAGAGCTCTTTCAACGCCTTGAGCCTGCCGCCGAGCCGCTCGCGCAGCGCCTCCTTCGGGGTGCGCAGCAACGACTGGTACTCCTCGTTGCCCATCTCGTCCAGGCGCTTGCGCAACGCCTCGCCGCCGGGGCGGGCGAACACCGACTGCAGGAACCGCCCGTACTTCACCGGCAGCACCTGCCAGCCGGCCGCCTCGAACATCCGCATCAGCCGCGTGGCGGCGATGTCGGGCACGACGCGGTCGAGCGACTGGCGGTTGAGGTCGACCACCCAGAGCACCTCGCCGAGGCGCGGCACGACCGGGTCGGCGATGCACTCCCAGACGGCGCCCTCGTCCAGCTCGGCGTCGCCGAGCAGGCTGATCTGCCGGCCGCCCGGCGCGGTGTCGAAGTGCGACGCGAGGTAGCGGCGCGCGACCGCGCCCCAGACGGGGGCGGTGGCGCCGATGCCGACGGAGCCGGTCGAGTAGTCGGGGCGGTCGGGGTCCTTGGTCCGCGATGGGTACGGCTGGAGCCCGCCGAGGTCGCGGAGGCGCGGCATGTACGACGCGTCCAGGTGGCCGAGCAGGTACGAGATCGCGTGGAACACCGGCGACGCGTGCGGCTTGACGCTGACCCGGTCCTCGGCGGTGAGCGAGCCGAACCACAGCGCCGTCATCAGCCCGACCATCGAGGCGCTGGACGCCTGGTGGCCGCCGACCTTGATGCCGGACGGGTTGGGCCGGGTGTTGGCGGCGTGGACCATCGACGTGGCGAGCCACAGCACCCGGTCCTGGACGTCGTGCAGCGCGGCGTCGTCGGTCACAGGGGCATTGTCGCGTACAGGTCCGCGTCGGGCGTGGCCGTGCGCTCGAGGCCGTTCCACTCGTCGCCGAACGCCGGCCAGAGCGTGACGAGCAGGTACGTCAGGCCGAACGCCCACAGCGCCCGCGACAGCCCGATCCGCGCGACCCCGAACCCGGCCAGCACCGCGCCGGCGGGGACGGCGGCCGTGCAGACCGCGTAGATCACGCCCCACACGCGGGCGCGCAGGTCGCCGGGGATGCGTTCCAGCAGGGCGGTGTCCATGATCGGGTTCAGCGCGCCGGACGCGAGGCCGGACACCGCGCTGACCACGAGGATGACCGGCAACGGCGCCCGCACCGCGAGCACCGCGAACCGCGGCACCCCGCAGACGACGAACGCCACGAGGAACGTCACCCGCCGCGGCAGCCGCTGCCCCCACGCGCCGAACGCCAGCGCGCCGGCGAGCCCGCTGCCGCCCATGACGCCGACGAGCAGGCCGAGCGCCTGCGGGCTGTGCAGGACGGTCGCGGCGTGCACGGGCATCAGCACGGAGCTGAGGCCGGCGTCGAGCATGTTCGTGCCCATGCACATGACGGTGACCGAACGCGCCATCCGGTCCTGCCGCAGGTACCGCAGCCCGGCCTTGAAGTCGTCCAGGTACCGGGTGCGCTCCTTGACCCGGCGCGGCGGCCGCGGCACGAGCAGCGCGACGACGGAGGCGGAGACGAGGAACGTGCCCGCGTCGATGAGCAGCAGGTTCGGCGCGCCGAGCAGCGCGATGAGGATGCCCGCGACGGGGGCGCCGAGCATCCGCGCGCCGCGGGAGACGGCGTCGTAGCCGGACATGGCGCGTTCGAGGGTGGTGCCGGCGGGGGCGACGAGGTCGGGCAGCAGCGCGCTGCGCGCGGTCTCCCCGGGCGTGGTGAGGAAGCCGCGGCAGAACACGAGCACGAGGAGCTGCCAGAACCGCAGCCCGACCGTCGCGTGCAGCAACGGCACCGAGACGACGATGGCGGCGCTGGCGAGGTCGGAGACGATGCTGGTGAGGCGCAGCCCGACGCGGTCGGCGACGGTGCCGCTGAACGCCGCCGACAGCACGATCGGCACGGTCCCGACGGCGGCGGTGACGCCGGTGCGGGTGGCGCTGTGCGTGGTCTGGAGCACGAACCACGGGATCGCGAGCAGCGTGAGGACGTTGCCGGCGATCGAGATCGCGTTGGCGCCCAGCAGGCCCAGCAGCGGTGCGCGGCGGCGGGTCACGACCCCTCCTCGGTGAACGGCCGGATGCGGCGCGGGTAGGCCTGGAGCGCGACGACGACGTACTCGGCCCCCTCGCCCTCGACGTCCTCGACCGCGTCGATCTCGGCGTGCAGGTGGTCGACCAGCGCGCGCAGCCGTTCCGGCGTGAGCCGCAGCCGGAAGTCGCTGAAGTCGGCGGCGTCGGCCCACTCCCGGCCCCAGGTGTGCTGCTCGGCGACGAACTCCGCCGCGCTCTCGGCGGTGGTCGCGACCACTTCCGCCGAGTAGACGGTCACCACGGCGCGCTGCTCCGGGTCGTCCAGGAACCGCGCCGTGTCGACGTAGTGGCCGCCGAACGCCGCCCGCCACCAGCGGTCGCGCGCGCCGCCGCGGTCCGGGTCCTCCTCGACGAAGCCGTGCCGGGCGAGCTGGCGCAGGTGGTAGCTCGTGGCGCCGGAGCTCTCGCCGAGCCGGCGACCGAGCAGCGTGGCGGTCGCGGGTCCGTGGACCCGCAGCTCCTTGAGCAGGCGGACCCGCAGCGGGTGGGTCAGCGCCTTGAGCTGCTCGGGGCCGAGCTCGCGGACGGGTGGCTGGGGCACCCGGTCACCGTACGACTGCAAAGGCTCCTTTGCAAACGGTTCTTTGCGACCTGTCTCAGCCGCAGGTGAAGTTGCCGGGCGAGTCGAGGAACGTCGGCGACGAGTTCTGCGAGAACTCGTTGGTGAACACCATCGACAGCTCGTCGAAGCCGCTGCTCCCCTTCGTCGTCACCGCCGTCGCGCCGTCCGCCGTGGCCAGCGCCTGGAGCGTCGACTGCATCGACGGCGACGGGGTGCGCACGACGCTGGCGCCGCCGTACGCGCCCTCGCACACGTAGTAGATGTTGTACGAGCCGGTCGAGTCGATGAGCTTGTCCAGCATGTTCGGGCTCGGCGACGACAGGTCGCCCTGCAACGCGTCCTGCTGCCAGCCGCCGTAGAGCACGTCCGGCCCGACGAACTTCGCCTTCGGGTTCGCCGTGCCGGGGCGGACGACGTCGAGGTGGTCGGTGCCGTACCCGCCGTAGACGTGGTCCTTGTCGAGGCCGCCCCACAGCCAGTCGTCGCCGTCGTCGCCGAACAGCGCGTCGCGGTCGCAGGTGGCCGCGATCGTCGTCGGGCAGAACGTCGTGAGGCCGGGGTGGGCGTCGGTCGCGCCCGCGTTGCCGGTGAGCGTGTCGTTGCCGGCGCCGCCGTGGACGCTGTCGTTGCCGGTGCCGCCGTCGAGGACGTCGGTGCCGCCGGTAGCGAGGTCGTAGAGCGCGACGTCGCGCTGGAGCGAGCCGGTCGCGTAGACGGTCTCGTTGAGGAAGCCCGCGCTGTCGGTCAGCACCTTCTGCGCCCGGCCGTTCTGGCCGGCCGCTGTGCCGTTGACCGACGGCGTGACGAGACCCAGGTCGCCGAGCACGGCGTCGTCGCCGGCGTCGCCGGAGACGGTGTCGTTGCCGAGCTCGCCGTGCAGCTCGTCGTGGCCCGCGCCGCCGGTGACGGTGTCGTTGCCGAACGCGCCCGCCACCTCGTGCGCCACCGGCGCCTGGACGACGCGCCTCGGCACCTCGCCGAACGGCGCCGCGTGGTAGGTCCACGCGCCCAGCGCCGACAGCGTCCGCGCGACGACGCCGTTGTCGGCGAGGACCGCGTCCTCGCCGGTGCCGCCGTCGATGGTGTCGTTGCCGTCGGCGAGGTTGGTGACGGTCGCCGCCGCGGTCGCGGCCGGTGCCGTGAGGCGGACGACGCCGTTGGCGAGCGGCGAGCCGCCGCCGACCAGGTCGTCGTCGTCCGCGTCGCCCGTGAGGGTGTCGGCGCCCGCGCCGCCCTCGACGTGGTCGTCGCCCGCGTCGCCGTGCAGCGTGTCGTCCGCGCCGCCGCCGAACACGAGGTCGCGGCCGGTGCCGCCGGTGACCGTGTCGGCGCCGGCGGCGTTCGCCGGCTGCGCCGCCTGGCCCGCGACCTGGACGTCGAACAGCGTGACCGTGCGCACGGCCGCCCCGGTGTTCGGGTCGGTCGCGCCGGTGCGGTCGATCCGGCCGTTGTCGGCCACGACGACGTCCGCGCCGTCGTTTCCGGCGATCGTGTCGCCGCCGTCGGCCCGGCCCGGCAACGCCGTCAGGACGGTACCCACGTAGTGGACCGCGCTGCCGCCCACGACGTCGTCCGCGCCGGCGTCGCCGGTGACCGTGTCGGCGCCGGGGCCGCCCTGGACGCGGTCGTCCTCGGTGCCGCCGGAGATCGTGTCGTCGCCGCCCTGCCCTAGCACCCAGTCGGTGCCGGCGTCGCCGGACATGGTGTCCGGACCGGAGAGGTCGGCGGCCGGGTGCGGCCCGGCGGCCGGGTCGAGGTCGAAGAACGTCCACCGCGCGGTGGCCCCGGCACCGGTGACCGTGCCGTTGTCGCCGAGGAGGACGTCGACGCCGTCGCCGCCGCTCATCGTGTCGCCGCGGGTCGTGGCGTTGGGGCCGGGCACGCCGCCGTCGCGGATCTTGCCGTCGCGCATGGTGCCGCCGGCCAGGTCGTCGTCGCCCGCGTCGCCGGCCATCGTGTCGGCGCCGGTGTTGCCCTCCATGACGTCGTTCTCGGTGCCGCCGGACATGGTGTCGTCGCCGCCCTGGCCGTACAGGCGGTCGGTGCCGGCGTCGCCGGTCATCGTGTCGCCGCCGGAGACGTCCGCGGGCGGCACCTGCTCGCCGCTGACGTCCTCGTCGTACAGGGTCACGGTGCCGTTCGCATCGAGGCGCGCGTTGTCGCCGGTCGCGACGTCGGCGTCGCCGTCGCCGCCGATCGTGTCGCCCGCGTCGGGCGCGTCGCGCAGCTCACGCAGGGCGCCGTTGGCGCCGCCGTTGTCGACGCCGCTGCCGCCGGTGATCCGGTCGGTGCCGGCGTTGCCGTGGATGGTGTCGGCGCCGCCGTTGCCCTCGAGGTAGTCGGCGCCGTCGTCGCCGGTGACGGTGTCGTCGCCGGACTGGCCGTAGACCGTGTCGTCGCCGCCGTCACCGTGGATGGTGTCGCCGCCGGCCTCGTACGACGTCGTCCCGCCGTGGGTCCGCACGTCGAGCAGCGCGACGGCGCCGGTGGCGCCGATGGTGGCGTTGTCGCCCGCGACCACGTCGCGGTCGGCGTCGCCGTCGATCGTGTCGCCGCTGTCCGCGACGTCGGCCGTCGAGGAGCCGCCGATGATCCGGTCGGTGCCGGCGTCGCCGTGGATCGTGTCCGCGCCGGAGCCGCCCTCGACGTAGTCGTCGCCGTCGTTGCCGTGCACGTCGTCGGCGCCGCCGGTCGCGTAGATGGTGTCGTTGGCGGCGTCGCCGGTGATCGTGTCGTCGCCGGCCTCGCTGCCGACGGTCGCGCCGCCGGTCCTGAGGTCGAGCGGCGTGACCGCGAACGTCGCCGAGATGGTGGCGTTGTCACCGGCGATCGCGTCGGTGCCGTCGCCGCCGTGGATGGTGTCGCCGCCGTCGTCGTGCGCGGCCGCGCCGGAGCCGCCGGCCAGCCGGTCGTTGCCGGCGTCGCCGTCGATGGTGTCCGCGCCGCCCTGGCCGAACACCAGGTCGTCCTGCGCGTCGCCGTGGACGACGTCGTTGCCGTCGCCGTCGTGGAACGTCAGCGTCGCAGGGACGCCGTTGTCGCCGAGGACGGTGTCGGTGCCGTCGTTGCCGTGGATGGTGTCGCCGCCGTCGGCGTGCCCGGCCGCGCCGGAGCCGCCCGCGATGCGGTCGTTGCCGGCGTTGCCGCTGATCGTGTCGCCGCCGCCCTGGCCGTAGATCGTGTCGTCGGCCTCGTCGCCGTAGATGGTGTCCGCGCCGGCGCCGTCGTGGAACGTCGCGGTCGCCGGGACGCCGTTGTCGCCGTAGATGGTGTCGGTGCCCTGGTTGCCGTGGATGGTGTCGCCGCCGTCGGCCACGCCGTCCTGCGCGGTGCCGCCCGCGATGAGGTCGTTGCCGCCGTTGCCGTCGATGGTGTCGGCGCCGGCGTTGCCGTAGAGCGCGTCGTTCTGCTCGTGGCCGTGGATCGTGTCGTCACCGCCCTGGCCGTAGATCGTGTCGTCGCCGGTCTGGCCGCCGAGGACGTCGTTGCCCGCGAACGACGCGGTGCCCAGGTCGTGCAGCGTCACGCCGGTGTGCGCGGTGTCCGGCGCGGCGTTGTCGCCCGCGATCACGTCGTTGTCGGCGCCGCCGTCGACGGTGTCGGCGCCGTCGGCCGTCGCGGCCGTCGGGGAGCCGCCGACCAGGATGTCGGTGCCGTCCTCGCCGGAGACGGTGTCGTCGCCGGGGCCGCCGTACGCGGTGTCGTTGCCGATGCCGCCGTGGACGGTGTCGTTGCCGGCGCCGCCGGTGGCGACGTCGTTGCCGGTGTCACCGTAGACGTCGTCGCCGCCCGCGCCGCCGTCGAGCTCGTCGGCGTCCTGGTAGCCGCGCAGGTAGTCGTTGCCGGCGTCGCCCGCGACGTAGTCGCGCCCGGCGTCGCCGAGCACGGTGTCGTCGCCGGGGCCGGCGAGGACGGCGTCGTTGCCGGCGCCGCCGACGACGCAGTCGGACGACGCGCCGTTGCCGGCGCGGAGCGCGGTCGCCAGACCGGCCACCGACGCGGCGCCGCCCTGGACCAGGCCGGTCGTCACGACGCGGTCGCCGAGGGTGCCGTCGAACGCCGTGCCGTCCTCGTTCCGCACCACGCCGGCCGTGACGCGGTGGCCGAGGAACCGGCCGGAGTCCGCGGCGCCGTCGCCGTCGAGGTCGAGCAGCCCGCCGGTCACGACGTTGGCGGACGGGCGGCAGACGATCGGCGTCGTGCCGGCCGTCGCGTCGGCGCCGCTGTCGCTGGTGACGAGCGACTTCACGTCGGACCCGGCCGTCGCGACGACCGCGGTGGTCGGGATGGTGCCGGTGTCACCGAGCACGATGTCGCTGCCGTCGCCGGCGTCGACCGCGTCGGCGCCCGCGCCGCCGGTCGCCCGGTCGTCGCCCGGGCCCGCGTCGAGCAGGTCGTCGCCGGTGCCGCCGTCGAGGACGTCGGCGCCGCCGCGCGCGAGCAGCCGGTCGTTGCCCGACCCGCCGCGCAGCGTGTCGTCGCCCGGCGTGGTGCTGGTGGCCGTGTCGCCCTCGAGCAGGTCGTGGCCGGCGCCGCCGCAGAGCGTGTCGTTGCCGGACGAGCCGGAGAGCCGGTCGTCGCCCGCGTCGCCCGCGAGCGTGTCGTCGCCGGCCTCGCCGTCGAGCTGGTCGTCGCCGTCGCCGCTGGTCGACGCGGTGCACGCGGTGCTCGCGAACGCACCGCCGAGCAGCGTGTCGTTGCCGAAGTGGCCGGACAGCGTGTCGTTGCCGAGGCCGCCGACGAGGGTGTCGTCGCCGTCGAGCAGCGCGGCCGCGCCCGCCTCGGTGAGGTCGGGGTTGCGGGTGCGCGCGGTCGCGGCCTGGGTGGCGTTGAGGCCGGGGCCGCCGGTGAGCGTGTCGTCGCCGCCGTCGCCGTCGACCCGGTCGCCGCCGGCGCTGCCGCTGACGCGGTCGTTGCCGGCGCCGCCGGAGACGGTGTCGTTGCCGAGGCCGCCGTCGACCGTGTCGTCCTCGTCGCCGCCGTCGGCCGTGTCGTCGCCCGCGCCGGTCACGATCTTGTCGGCGCCGGTGCCGCCGGTGACGGTGTCGCCGCCCGCGCCGGTCGTCAGCTTGTCGTCGCCGGAGCCGCCGCCGACGGTCGCCGGGACCTCGAACGGGATCTCCACGCCGGCCTCGGTCGCGCCGGACGCCAGCTCCACGACGTCGTTGTTCGAGCCGGCGTCGGCGACGAGGCGCCCGCCGACGGGCACCGAGTCGGTCTGCACCAGGCCGCTGAACTCCACCTGCACCGGCGTCGCCTTGGTGGCGTCGTACGGCGCGAGCTGGCGCACCACGAACTTCTCCTGCGTCCGCGTCGACTTGTAGTGCCGGTTGAACGCGTACGTGTGCCCGTCGGGCGCGGTGCCGTCGCCGATGTTCAGCCGCAGGTTCGCGCCCTCGGCGACCGCGAGGTCCGGTGTCGTCCGCGCGCACTCCACCTCGAACAGCTTGATCGGTGGCTTCAGCCGGAACAGCTCGACGTCCCAGCGCTTGCTCCACAGCTTGAGGTCGACCTCGACGAAGAAGCCGAAGAAGAAGTCGAGCAGGCCCTGCACCTTGAACAGGCAGATCGGGTTGTCGAGGAACTCCTCGATCTCGTCCAGGTACAGCTTGCCGTCGTGGTCGGGGTCGACCAGGTCGAACCCGATCGTGATGCCGACGCCGCCGTAGAGGCCGACCTTGAAGATGCTGATCGAGACCGACGCGCCGAGCGTGACGACGAACGTGAGCTGGATCTCGTCCACGTCGGTGCCGGCCGCGTCGAGGTCGTCGATGAAGATGCCGTCGACCAGCGCGCTCGGGTCGAACGCGTCCCGCTCCTGCTTGAGCATGTTCATGATGCCGCGCGTGTCGTAGCCGACCGCGAACCGCGCGGACAGGCCGATGGTGCCGCCGATGCTGATGTCGACAGGGACCGGCCCGGCCATGAACGGCCCCCACGAGTACGACAGGCTGGTCGTCACGCCGAACGTGCCGGTGTCGAAGCGGACCAGCGTCGCGTTCTCGCCGACGAGCAGGCCCATCACCGCGGACGTGTCGTTGAGGAACGGGAACGACAGCCCCATCCCCTGGAACTTCTGCACGCTCTTGCCGCGCGTCATCGTCCGCGCCAGCTCCTTGCCGGTGCAGCCGGCGGCCGGGCAGTTCGCGAGCTGGACGGTGGACTGCTTGTACGACGTGCCCGCCTGCTTGAACGACTTGGTGCAGTCCTTCGGCTGCTTCTTGCCGTCGACGGTGGCGCCGCAGGTGCCCTTCGTCGCGTTCTTCTTGGCGACCTTGAAGCCGCCCTTCGCCTGCACGCCGTTGCCGTACGCGCCGAGGCCGACGAGCGTGCTCGCCGCCTTCGCCGCGAGGTCGGAGACGAGCTGCACCATGCCGACGACCGAGCGCACCAGCGCCAGCGGCTTCGCGGCCGCCTGCTCCAGCAGGTCCAGCAGCGTGCCGAGCGACTGGCCGGTCAGCGCGGCGATCTCCTTCAGCACCGGGATCGGCGCCATGAGGATGTCCGCGACGGTCTTGAACGGCCGGGTCAGCGCGTAGAGCTGCGCCACGATCGGCTGCATGAAGTCGTTGACGAACGACCCCGCGTCCATCTGGAGGTCGGCGTAGGAGATGTCCGTGAACGCCGTCGCGTCGGCGCCCGCGTCGTTGAGCGCGCCGTGGACGTCGAAGCCGACGTGCACGGTGCCCTGCAACGACGGCAGCGTGGTGCCGGCGGGCGAGCCGCCGGTGGTGACGCCGGTGACGAAGTACAGGTCGATGTTGCCGGCCGCGTCGGCGAGGAACGACGGCAGCGCGAGGCTCGGCGAGGTCAGCGCGTCGAGCGAGATGCGGCCCTTGCCGGCCGGGTCGCCGGCGGCGGCCGGGGAGAGGTCCAGCGTCGCCTTGAGCTTCAGCCCGGTGCGGTCGGCGTTGGTGCCGTCGGTGGTGGACAGCGGGTCGCCGGTGCCGTCGTAGACGATGCCCTGGAGCAGGCCGAGCGTCGCCTGGTAGCAGCGGGTGTTGCTGAACCCGCCGTTGGCCGAGCCGGTCTCCGCGGTCTGCCCGGCGGCCGCGCCGGCGGGGACGTTCGCGGTCGTGCAGGAGCCGGCGTCCGGCAGGTGCACGGACGCGCCGACCTCGAGCGCCGGGTCGGCGGTGCCGCCGGCGGGCGTGACGGTGGTGCCGAGGTACGGGCCGACGTCGCGGGCCATGCCGAAGTCGAGGTCGTAGGTCCACGCCACCTGGGCGTCGAGGCCGTTGGGGCCGTCGAGCTCGAGGCCGGGCAGGCCGGTGTCGAACCGCGGCAGGTGGACCGACGCGGCGGCCGGGTCGCAGGTGGCCGAGCTGCAGCCCTGGACCAGCCGCGCGGCCTTCGCGGCGTCGCCGCCGATGGTGCCGGCGACGCGGACGTCGCTGATGTTCTCGTCCGTGTCGGTGCCGTCGGCGCAGGTGTGCGCGGCGGAGGACGGCGTGAGCCGGCACTCGAGGGTGACGGTGATGCCGGTGCCGTCGGTGCCGCCGGTGGTGAGGACCTTGAGCAGCGACGTACCGGTGCCGGCGTTGGCGACCGCGTCCTTGACGTAGTGCGCGATGTCCTTCTTGAACTGCGCGATCGACGTGTAGGCCGGCGGCGCCGTCTCGGCCAGCTCGTCCTCCAGCGCCTGGAGCCCGTCGAGGACGTGCGCGCCGGCGGTGCGGTCCAGGCCGACCAGCGGGAACGGCTCGGCCGCGAGCGTGCCGTCCAGCCCGTCCTCGACGTACCCCTTGAGCATCCCCATCGCCACGGTCAGCAGCGAGAACTGGAGCGGCTCGTCGCCCTTCACCGCGTCCTTGAACGTGTCGCCGAGCCCGCCGGCGACCGAGGTCCCGGTCGCGAACGTCGCCTGGTAGGTGAGGACGCCGAGGTACCGGCCCTCGTCCACGCGCCAGGCGTTGCCGTTCGCCCACGCCTTGCCCGCCGGCGCCGGGCAGGTGAACGACGACGCGGTGACGGCGGAGACGACGCAGGAGAACGCCGCGCTGTCGTTGCGGACGCGGGTGCCCTTCTTGACGCTGCTCGCCAGGGCGGTAGCCCCGACGACGTTGCCGGCGACGGAGGCGGCGGTGCCGTGCGGCGCGTCCGGGTCGACGAGCTGCGCGGCGAGGACGGCGCAGGCGTCGCCGACGGTCGCCGTGCCGACGACGTCGCCGCAGGACGGCTGGACCAGCGCGCCGTTGGCGGACACGGCCAGGTTGGTGTCGGACGCGTAACCGGCCGGGTCGTCGTCCACGGCGCCGCCGAGGCTCCAGGAGACGAGGTTCGCCTTCATGACGCCGGGGCCCTGGATCTCGTAGTAGTCGCCGGCGTCCCACGTCGCGCCGCCGGTGAGGGCGGCGGTGCAGGTGAGCGTGTCCTTCGTCGCGGACGCGACGACGCAGGTGGCGTTGTCGGTGGTGTTACGCAGCGTGCGGCCGGTCAGCCCCATCGTGTCGAACCCGGCGCCCGGGTCGACCAGCACCTTCGCGCGGTCGCCGAGGTCGAGGCGGTAGTCGTCGCCCTGCTGCCAGACGGCGCCCCCGGACAGCGCCGTGCCGCTCGTGCAGGCGACGGTCGTGCCGGTCACCGTGCCGACGGAGCAGGAGGCGTTGCTCTTGGTGAGGTCGGTGACGACCGTGCCGGTGCCGCCCGCGCCGAGGAACGTCGTGAACGCCCGCGTCGCCGCGTCGGCGGTCGCCGCGCCGGTGCGCGTGGCGTCGGTGAGGACCGCTCCGCGCTCGACCACGAACGACTTCGTCGCGTCCCAGGTGCCGGACGAGATCGGGCAGTCGGCGGTCGTGGTGGTCGTGTGGGTGGTGGCGGTGACGACGCAGTTCGCGGTGCCCTGGCGGATGACGTCGCCGGCGATCAGCGCGGTGAAGCCCGGCGCGGCGAGGCCGCTCGCGGTCGCCGTCTTCGCGTTGCCGCCCTGCGAGAGCGCGTACGCCGCGCCGCTGGCCCAGGTGGCGGAGTTGTTCAGCGCGCAGGTCAGCGTGTGCTGCGTGATGCCGGTGACGGTGCACGAGTTGCCGCCGCTGGACACGGTCGCGCCGGTCGCGACGCCGATCGACTGGAAGTCGGTCGCCGGGTCGGAGAGCGTGCCGCCGGTGCTGCCGGACCCGGCGGTGCCGTTGTACGTGAAGCTCGTCAGCGTGCCGGAGACCACGTTGCTCGCGGTGTGCTTGCCGCTCACCGGCTGGTGCCGGCCGAACAGCCGCGCCGCGCCGCCGAGCGCCAGCGCGATCGAGCCGACGTTGGCGGTGAGGTCGACGGTCGAGTCGTCGGCGGTGGCGGTGAGGTTCGTGACGCCGGTGTCGGCGCGGACGACGACGTCGCCCGACGGGATGTCCGGTGCCAGCGGCACCGCGAGGCTCACCTTCGCGTCCGACGCGGTGGTGACGGTGAGCGCGCCGACAGCGCCGCTGTCGCGCGGGATGCCGTGCAGGTCGAGCGAGGTCAGCGGCGACAGGTCCATGCGGATCGGCGCGTCGAGGCTCGCGGCGCCGTGCCAGGTGACGGCGAGCTGCGCGTGCGGCTTCGCCGCGGTCGTCGTGCCGTCCGGCATCGGGTGCGGGATCGTCGCGAGCGTCAGCGCGACGTTCGGCGCGGAGAACGTCACGCCGCCGACCGCGGCCGTGCCGCCCATCTCGGCGCCGATCGCGGTGACCAGGTCCTGCAACGTCGCGGGCGGCACCGCCGCGGGCGCGACGGCGGTCCACGTCACGCCGCCGTCGGTCACGGTCGCGCCGGCCGTCGTCGGCCAGGCGGGCTCGGTCGCGCCGGTCGTCCCGGCGACGGTCGCCTTGAACAGCAGCGGCGTCGCGGCCGCCTGCGTCGGCAGCACCAGGTCGTCCGCGGCCGCGGCCTTGGTGGCGTGCCACGCCGGCGCCTGCGCGGCGACCGGCACCCGCGCGGCGATCGACTTCGCCACGTCGCGCAACGCCGCGAACTGCGGCGTGAGCTGCTTCGGCGCGACGCCCAGCATCGGCAACGGCGTGACGTAGCCGGGCTCGGTGCTCTGGTCCAGGCGGTTGCTGACGTCGTAGAGGTTCTCGAGCAGCAGCGTGCGCAGCGCGTCCTGGTCGCCGGAGACCCGCCAGGTGTCGCCCGCGCGCCAGGTGTCGTCGTCGGTGACGGCGGTCGTGACCGGCACGCCGTCTGCGTCGGCGAACGTCGGCGCGCCGTCCGTTCCGGTCCCGGTGCGCACCGACGCGCGGCGGCCGCCGCTCATGCCGGCCTGCGTGGCGCCGGCGGTCGTGCCGTCGTCGACGGTGCCGGTGACGTTGCAGGTCAGCGTGTGCGCGTCGGTGACGGTGACGTCCTCGCACGTCGCGCCGGTGGTGGCGTTCTGCAGCGTCGCCGGGAGCTTGGCGCCGGCCGCGAGGTCGTGGCCGAACGCCGTCGTGAAGTCGGTGTCCGCGTCGGAGAGCGTGACGCCGCTCTTGGTCGCGTTGGTGGCCGTGCCCTCCACGAGCGGCAGCACGTCGAACAGCCTCAGGTACGTGTCGTACGCGTCGTTGCCGGTCGCGACCGGCTTGGTGGTGGCGCTGAAGTCGTCCCACGCCACGTCGACGGTGGCCTGGTCGGTGCCGGTCGTGAGCGCCGACAGCGAGCCGCTCGCGGCGACGTCGAACGACGCGTCGAACGACAGCGCGAACGCCGGCGTGACCGCGTCCGGCAGCGCGAGCAGCCGGCGCAGCGAGACGGCGTCGGCGATGACCGTGCCGTCGTGTCCGGCGACGGTGTGCAGCGGGTCGGTCGCGAGGTCGGCGGCGAGGACCGCGCCGGAGCCGCTCGCGGACAGCGCCCACTCGGTGGCGTAGGCGGTGACGCCGAGGTAGCCGACCTTGCCGGCGAACGTCGCGTCGTCGGCCGTGGCCGTGATCGACGCGACGGAGATCTCGGGACCGCTGCCGAGCCGGGCGTAGTAGCGGTCCGCCTGGCCGTTCAGCTTGTCGGTGTCGAGGTTGGCGAGGTCCTCCTGGAGCAGCAGGCCGTACGTCGCGTGCAGCGCGACGTCGCCGACGTCGACGGTGACCGGGTTCGCCTGCTCGTCGGTCGGGTCGTCGGGCGTGACGGCCTTGAGGCCGGACAGGCCGGTGCGCTGCCGCAGCGCGTCGCCGACGTCGAAGCCGGCGCGCATCGACGCCGGGTCGCCGGCGATCGTCACGTCGTAGGTCAGCGCCTCCTTCGCGGTGTCGTACGCGACGGCGACGGTGGCGCCGTCGAGGTCCGCGAGCGCCGCCTGGAGCTCCTGCGCGCTGCGGATCCGCGGCTCGGCCGTGAACGACCGCGTCGCCGTCGTGCCGTCCGGCTGCTCCGCCGTCACGTCGAACGTCACCTGCACGTCCGGCTCGCCGTCGACGCCGGTCACCGTGATGTTCGTCGTCGGCTGCGGGCCGGCCGTCGTCGCGGTCGTCGCGCCGGCGATGCCGGTGGTGGTGCCGTCGGCGCGGTGCCACGAGACGTTGGCGATCGGGTCCTTGGTGACCGCCTGGCAGTACCAGGTGGTGCCGGCGAGGTCGCCGCCGGTCGGCGGCTGCGTGTCCGCCTTGCCGCAGACGATCGCGGCGGAGCCCTGGTGCTCGACCAGCGACTGGAGCTCACCCGCCGGCGAGAACGCGTCGGAGAACCGCTTGTCCAGCAGCGGCAGCCGCGGGTCGATCTTCGCCTGCGCCGTCGACATCGCCGCCGCGAACTCGGACAGGCCGGTCAGCGCGTCGTCCGCGCCGATTCGCGTGAACGGCTCCAGCCCTTGCAGCGCGACGACCGGCGCGTTCGGCGCGGGGGCGGCGCTGTCGACGGCGCGGCGGTCGACGTAGGTGGGCGCGCCGGTGTCGGCGTAGGAGACCGTGCCGCCGTGCGTGCCGGACGGCAGCAGCGACGAGTCGAACGTCAGCGCCACGTCGACCGGCTTCGTCGTGCCCGGCGGGTCGGTCAGCGCGAACGCCGCCCAGTCCGGCAGCAGCGTGCTCGTCCACTCCGCCTGCGTCACGCTGCCCGCCGCGTCCGGGTCGGTGAACGTCGTCGCGCCCGTGAGCGCGTACGCCGCCCGCCCGCTCACCGTCACCTCGGTGAAGCCGTACCGGCCGGTGAACGACAGGTCGTCGTCGTGGCTGTCGCCGTCGGTCGCGAGCGTCATCGTGGCGGCGGCCGGGTCCAGCGACAGGGCGTTGGGGACGTCGATCGTCGTGCCGTCGGCGGCGACGACGGCCTTGTCCATGCGGAACGGCACGTCCAGCGTCAGCGTCATCCCGACCGGGACCGTGCCGGTGCCGGCGGCGCCGTGGACGGAGATCGCCGGGCGCGGGTTCACGTCGTCGGGGGCGCTGCCGGGGCGGACGTAGGCGATCGGCACGTCCTGCTCGCCGTGCACCACCGCGTGCAGCGTGAACGTCGCGACCGCGCCGTTCACCGTCACCCCGCCGGGGACCGTGTACGTGACGCCGGTCTCCGACGCGTCGCCGATCGTGTCCGCCAGGTCGGCGTAGTCACCGTCGAACGCCGCCAGCGGCGTCGCCAGCGTGCGGGTGAACAGCGTCGTCAGGCCGAGCACGTCCGCCGGGCTGCGGTCGGTGAGCGGCAGCTTCGTCGCGAACGCCGGGTCGTCGGCGAGCGCGTCCATCGCGACGGCGAACGTGGCCAGGCCGTGCGCGGTGCCGATCGCCTCCGGGGTGCCCGGGCTGCCGGTCGCGCTCGCGGCCGGCGCCGGGAGCCCGTAGAGGACGACCGCCCCGGCGAGCAGGGCGGTGACGGCGGTGGACGGGAGCCCGGGCCGCTTCATTGCTTCTCCTCGGTGGCCCCCGCACGTGTGGTGCGTTCGTACAAGCGCGGGGGGTGCCCGGGGAGGCGGCGCGGCCGATCTGGTCACTGTTCGTGACGAAGATCACCCGGCTGGGGGCGCCGGGTGTGGGCAGGACGGGCCATTGCGACCGCGGCCCCGTCACCGTTCGTGGTCGCGGCGTCACGAGACGCCGTGTGGCCCGCGACGGCAGAATGCTCGGCGGGCCGGTAGCTCAACTGGCAGAGCAGCAGCCTTTTAAGCTGTGGGTTGAGGGTTCGATCCCCTCCCGGCCCACCCTTCGTCAGGAGGCGGTGAAGGCCACGTCCTTCGCCTCGACCGTGCCGGCCGTGCGGCCCGGCGCCTTCTGGTCGCTCCAGTACATGTTGGTGTGCGCGATCACCTGGTCCGGCGGCGGCGCGCCCCACTCGGTCAGGTCCTCGGTGGTGTGCGCGTCGCTGACCAGCGTCGCGTCGTAGCCGCGGGCGAGCGCGCCGTGGATGGTCGAGCGGATGCACATGTCGGTCTGCGCCCCGCACACCACCAGGTGACCGACCCCCAGGTCGGCGAGCACGTTCTCCAGCGTCGTGTCCTCGAACGAGTCGCCGTAGCTCTTCTCGACCAGCGGCTCCGCCTCGTCCGGCGCCAGCTCCGGCACGATCCGCCACTCGTCGCTGCCCCGCGCCAGCCCGGCGTCGTTGTGCTGGACCCAGACGACCGGCACCCGCTCCTGGCGCGCCTTCTCCACCAGGTCCGCGACGTTCGCGACGACGGCGTCGCGCGCGTGCGCGCCGGCGACCACGCCGTTCTGGACGTCGACCACGAGCAGGGCGGTGTTCGGGCGGTTCTCCAAGGTCGTCATGACACCCATGACACCCCAGCCGCCCCGTTCACTGCAACGCCGGGGGAAACCGGGACCGGGCGACGCCTGCTGCGTAGGCTGACGGCAGCGAACGGGGGTGCGGTGGACCGCGAGACGGCTGAGGCGCTGGAGGAGGCCGAGGAGACCGGCGTCCTCAAGCTGGAACGCCTCGTCTCGGTGCCGCGCGAGGTACGGGGGCTGACCGGCCTCCGCGAGCTCCGGCTCGTCGACGGCGAGTTCGAGCTTCCGTACTGGCTACCGGCACTCACGTCGCTCCGGGTGCTGGACCTGCACGACAGCGTCGTGCCGTCACTCGACCCCCTGATGGGGATGGAGTCGCTCCGCGCCCTCGGCCTGTCGGGCCTGTCCGGGGCATTGCGGGAACGGGCGGTCAGGACCTTGACCGGTCTGGAGGCGCTGGTGGCGCCGGACACCGATACCCGCGCCGTCCCGCCGTGGATCGCCCGACTCACGAACCTTCGGCTGCTCGACCTCGGCGGCAACCCTCTCGGACACATCGCGCCCGGCATCGAGCTCCCGGCACTGGACGCGCTGTTCCTGTGGGGCCATGAGTTCTCCCGCGTGCCGGATGCGTTGCGCGCGCTCAGCCGGCTTCGCGTCCTCGACCTGAGCCGCGGCGGGTCGCACGACCGACCGCGGAACGAGGAGCCGTCGATCGGAGAGTTCAACCTCTGGCGCTTGGTCGGCCGCGGCACCAGGAGGCGCGGTATCACGTCCCCCTTCCAGGAACTACCCGACTGGGTCGCGGGGCTGCCACTCGAATGGTTGAGCGTGGCCGGGCTGGGCCTCCCCACGCTCCCGGAGCTGCCGCCGACGCTGTGGTGCCTCTACGCCCGACGCAACGCCTTCACCGAGGTCCCTCCCTCGGTGACGCGGCTCCCCCGGCTCGCCCGGCTGGACCTGAGCCGCAACGCGATCCGCGACATCGACCCGCCCACCCTCGACCGGCTGCGGCACCTAAGCCTCCTCGACCTCAGCGGGAACCCGCTCGGCGTGCCGCCGGAGGTGCTCGCGGACGAGACGACGACCCCCCGCACGCTCGCGGACTACCTCACCCGGGTGAAGACCACCGGCCGTCCGCTGAACGAGGCGAAGCTGCTGGTGGTCGGCGAGGGCTCGGTGGGCAAGACGTCGCTGATCCGGCGGCTGGTGCGCGGCGACTTCGCGCCGTACGAGTCGAAGACGGAGGGGATCGCGGTCACCCGCTGGCCGATCCAGACGTCCGGCGACCCGGTGACGTTGAACGTCTGGGACTTCGGCGGCCAGGAGATCATGCACGCGACGCACCAGTTCTTCCTGACCCGCCGCAGCGTGTACGTCCTCGTCCTCGACACGCGGCAGGGCGAGGAGCAGAACCGCGTCGAGTACTGGCTCAAGCTCGTCAACGGCTTCTCCGACTCCTCCCCCGTCATCGTCGTCGGCAACAAGACCGACGAGGGGGTGCTCGACATCGACGTCCGCGGGCTCCGGGCCAAGTACCCGAACGTCGTCGCCGTGCTGCCCGTCTCCTGCCGGTCCGGCGCCGGGGTCGAGGAGGTGCGGCAGCGGGTCGCGCAGACCGTCGACGCACTGCCGCACGTGCGCGACGCGCTGCCGCACGGCTTCTTCGCGGTGAAGGACGAGCTCGCCGCGCTGGACGTCAACTACCTCGGCTACGACGAGTACACCGGGATCTGCGCGCGCCACGACGTCCTGGAGCCACCGGCGCAGGAGCAGCTGGTGGGGTTCCTGCACGACCTCGGCAGCGTGCTCTGCTTCCGCGACGACCCGCGGCTGTCCGACACGAACATCCTCAACCCGACGTGGGTGACCGGCGGCGTCTACCGGCTCCTCAACTCGAACCTCGCCGCGCAGCGGAAGGGCCTGCTGCGCTGGGCGGACGTGGACGCGATCCTGGACGACCCGGACTACCCGCCGCAACGGCGCCAGTTCATCGTCGACGTCATGAAGCGCTTCGAGCTCTGCTACGAGGCTGACGGCACGTTCCTGGTCCCGGACCTGCTGACGAAGGAGGAGCCCGACACGGGCAGCTGGGACGACGCGCTGCACTTCGAGATCGCGTATGACATCTTGCCGACCAGCGTCATCTCCCGGCTGATCGTCCGGATGCGGTCCCTCATCAGCAGGGAGACGGTGTGGCGCACCGGGTTCGTCGCGCGGATGGACAGGAGCCGGGCGCTGATCCGCGGCGACCGGGAGGACGCGGTGGTCACGGTGGACGTGACCGGACCGCCGGAGGGCCGCCGCGGGATCCTCACGATGATCCGCGGCGAGCTGCGCGCGATCACCGCGACGATCCCCGGCCTCACCTGCCAGGAGCGCGTGCCGGTGCCGGGCTACCCGGGCGTGTGGGTCCCCTACGACCACCTGCTGAACCTGGAGGCGGCCGGCCGCCGCACCGTCGTCCCGCAGGGCCTCACGATCGAGTTCCCTGTGCGGGAGCTGCTCGCCGGGGTCGACGAGCCGGTGCCGGTGCCCGTGGGGCAGGCCCAGGTAGAGCCGGCTCCGCAACCCGCGCCGCCGCCACCCGTGGACGGCACGCCGTGGCAGCCCCGGGAGGCGATGTGGCTGGGCGTCCTGCTGCTGGGCGGGCTCCTGCTCCTCGCCGTCGCCGTGCGGCTGCTGAAGCTCGGCCCGGCAATCATCGCCGTGGCACTGCCCGCCGTCGTCGTCCTGGCGTTCGTGGTGCTGCGCGTCACCGGCCGCGTCTCGGAGGGGGCGCTGACCGACATCGTGAAGGGCGTTCTCACCCGGAAGGACGGTGAGTCTCCCTAGCGTTGTGACAGGAGGGTGGCCCGTCCCCTATGCTTCCGTGGTTCCCCGACGGCACGGCAGTGGGGTCGTCCGCGCACGACGGCGTAGCCGCCGGGCGACTCGCCCCCATCGTCTAGAGGCCTAGGACACCGCCCTTTCAAGGCGGCGACACGGGTTCGAATCCCGTTGGGGGTACGCAGCACCACCGAGGTCCCGTAGTGCAGTTTGGAGTGCACGCCGCCCTGTCAAGGCGGAGGTCGCGGGTTCAAATCCCGTCGGGACCGCGAGTTGTTCCGGGGCAGGTAGCTCAGTTGGTACGAGCGTCCGCCTGAAAAGCGGAAGGTCGGCGGTTCGACCCCGCCCCTGCCCACCACTACCGCGGCGGCACCGCCCGCCGCACGGTCGCCTGCACCGCGTCGGCAACGGTCTCCGGCGCCTCGTGCTCCCAGAAGCGCAGCACGGTCCAGCCGGCCGCCTGCAGCCGGTCGGTGGTGTCACGGTCGCGCTCCTGGTTCACGCCCAGCTTGGTCCGCCACCAGTCGGCGTTGGCCGCCGGCTGCGTCCCGTGGGCGGCGCAGCCGTGCCAGAAGCACCCGTCGATGAACACCGCGACCCGCTGCCGCGTGAACGCCACGTCGATCGTCCGCCGGCGCAGGCCCGGGATCCGGTACGCGACCCGGTACCGCAGCCCGCGCGCGTGCAGCAGCCGGCGCACCTCGATCTCCGGCTTCGTGTCCCGGCGGCGGAGCCGGCTCATCCGCGACGACACCTCCGCCGACGACGGGCCTGGGTGCTCGGGGACGCGGGTCACTGGAGGAAGAACTCCACCGCCGTCAGCACCGCCCGCAGGCCGGGCAGGGTGACGGTCTCGCCGCGCGACTCGAAGTGCGGCAGCCACACCGCGCCGCTCGCCTCGACGATGCCGCGGGCCAGCCCGGTCTTCGTCTCGCCGGGGTCGATGCCCAGCGACAGCACCCGGTTGACGGCGGCGAAGATCTCCCGCGGCTCCTTGCTCCCGGTCGACATCGGCGGGGCGGCAACGCCGATCCAGGCCGCGATGGCGGCGACCGCGTCCGCCTTCACGTACCGGCCCGATGTCACGACGCCGCCCGCAGCCGCTCGACCTCCGCGGCCGCCCAACGCAGCGCCGGCAGCAGCCGTTCCGGTTGCGGCCGCCCGGCGAGGAGCCCGGCGAGCCGTGGCCGGTCGAGGATCAGCGTCCTGGCTGCGAGCCGGTTCCACGGCTCGCCGGCCGGCACCACGCCGGGCACCGCCAGCGCCGTCATGGGGTCGACGTCGAGGCTGAGCCAGCCGTCCCAGACCCGCAGGTCGATGTCGCCGGCCTTGTGCTCGTAGTCCTGCTCGAGGGTGCACTGCGCGAGCAGGACCGGGAACCCGGAACGGCGGTCGACGAACGGGCGCCAGGCGACGACGTCCACCCCGCCGTCCTTGCGGTACGGCGGGCGGTACGCGCTGCCGAGCGGCGCGCCCATCCGCTCCGCCAGCCACCGCACCGCCGACGAGAACTCCTGCGGCCGGCCCTCGTCGGACGGCCAGGCGAACCGCAGCACCTGCGTGCCCGGCCCGAAGAACTCGTCCAGGGCGGCGCCCGTCACCTGCTCGAGGTGGACCGCTGCCTCCTCCAGCCGGAGGGAGGTGCCGCCGCGGACGCCGGGGGTCAGGAGCAGCAGCGCAGTCCAGGGGGTCGAGCCGGCGTGCGGCAGCGCGGCGATGCCCCCGCCGGCGACGCGGAACGGGTACGCCTCGCCGAGCAGCGCGCTCCGCCGGGCCATCGTGCCGGTGCCGAGGCCGACGTCGGCGCCGCGGATCCCGGCCGCGGCCGCGAGCTCGGCGAGGGCGTCGCCGCTGACGGCCGCACCGCGCGTGAGGGCCACCAGCTCGAGCCAGTCGGCGACGTCGTTCGCCGCGCGGCGTACCGGCTCAGTCACGGCCCAGCGCCGTGAGCAGCGCGTCGGTGGCGCCGCGCGCGTCGTCCACGAGTGCCGCGACCTCCGCGTCGTCGGCGAAGTCGGCGACGTCCTCGATGGCGCCGTTGAGCGAGTTACGGGCCGTGCGCAGGCGGTGCACGAGCCGTTGGCGCGGGTCCAGGTCGGCGTCCTTGACCTTCTGTAACGCCATGTCGAGCGAGTCGCCGTGCCGCAGCGCGCCGAGGCCGACGGTGTTCGCGACGACGTTGCCCAGCTTGCTGATCTCGCGGGAGTCGCCGATGACCGGCTCGGTCTCGCCGTCGCCGTAGATCCAGGTCAGCAGCTCCCGCAGCGCATCTGCCTTCTCGGCCGGGATCGGGTCGGCGCCGGGGGAGAGCCGCGAGCCCAACGGCGCCCCGACGTGGTCGCGCAGCTTCGGCGTGCTCATCGCGACGGTCAGCAGCGAGAACGCGTTCTCGACCGGACCCGTCTCGAGGCCGAGGCGGCGGGCCTGCTCGGCGATCGCCTGGTCGCGGTACAGGTTGCCGACCTTGGTCCGGTCGATCCCGGTCGTCTCCGCGACCTCCTCGAAGCTGAGGCCGTCCTCGTGGACGAGGTTCGCGATGTACCTGGCCTGCGCGTACGGCTGCCACTGCAGGATGCCGCTGATGTGGCGGAACCCGATGATCGGGGTCGCCGCCTTCCGGTCCGGCAGGACGACGACGGGCACCAGGTCGTCCGCCGCCACCGCCGTCTGCTCGGCGAGGGCGTTCCACGGACCCGGGTTCGCGAACTGCGCGCGGACCTCCGGGTCCAGCAGCCCGAGCAGCGCGGTGAGCCGGCGGTTGCCCTCCACGACGGTCCAGGTGCCGGGCTCGTCGCCGGCGACGACGATCAACGGCTCGCTGCCGAAGAAGCCGTGCGACGCGATCGAACGCGCCACCGTCAGCGCGTCGAAGGCGAGTTCGAGGTGGACCGCGAGCTCCTCCTGGTCGTGCCCGACGAGGTTCGGTGGCAGCCGCGGGTTGCGCGGGTCCAGCCGCAGGGTGCGCAGCGGCACCCGCCGCGCCTCACCCATCGAACGAACGTCCTTCGGCTCCCCCATCTCAACCCTTCCGTACGACGTGGCGGCGGCCCGCGTGGACCGCCAGCGTGAACAGCTCCGGCGTCTGCGCCGGATCGGTCGCCCGCACCCGGTGGACCTCGACGACGACCCGTTCCGGGTCCTCCTCGACGTTACCGATCGCGCGGTCGCCGCGGTACGCGGCCTGCCCCGCGACCGGACGCGGGTCCGCGCCCTGGAGCAGGTTGACGAACCCTAGCTCGGGATCCCACTCGCGGCGGCGCGGGCCGCCCTGCGGGTGCTCCAGGAGCACGACCGGGACCTCCCCGTGCTCGGGCAGCCGGCGCAGGAAGTCGACCAGCTCGGCGTGGCGCCAGCCGGGGCTCGTGCCGACGCCGACACCCGCCCACGGCTCCAGCAGCCCGTCGAGGACGGTGTCGAGCGGCAGGTGCAGCGTCCGGTGCTCGAGCCGGCCGTAGGCGACGCGCGGCGCGTCGAGGAGGCCCAGCCCGGCGACGAGCGCCGCGTTCGCGGCGACGTCCACCGGCTCGAGCGACGGCCGCCGCAGCTGGTGCCACGTCGGTCGTTCGTTGAACCGGACCAGCGCCCCCAGCACCGCCTGGCGTGTCGGCCGCGTCCCCTCCGGCAGGAGCAGCCCGATCTGCTCGGCCCACCCCGCGACGTCGTTGCCGGCGGCGAGCCAGTCGCGCAGGCTGGCGCGGAGGTCGTACTCGGTGTCGACGATCTCGCGGAGCAGCTTCAGCGTCCGCGGCGTCGCGAAGAACTGGCAGTACGGCAGCAGGTCGCCGCGGTACCCGAACGCGCGCGCGCGTTGCTCGAGCGTGTCGACCTGGTCGCTTGGCGGGCGGTTCATGTACGTGACCGTGAGCCCCTCGACGGTGAAGCCACGGTCGAGCTTGTTGCCGCCGACGAGAAGGTGCACCGGCGCCGCGCGCCAGTCGATACGGTCGACGTCGCTCGCGGAGTTCACCAGCCACGGCGTCGCCTCCCGCAGCACGTACCTGACCTGCTCGAGGAACGTCGCCGGGTCCACGTCCCGGCCGCCGAGACGGGCGATGCGGACCCGCTCGTCGGTCACCTCGGGCGGCAGCTCCGCGACGGTCGTCGCGGCCTCGGCGTCGGCCGCCCAGCGGCGCAGCAGCCGGCGCAGCAGGTAGTGGTACCGCTCCTGCACGTCGTTGCGCTGGGTCGAGTGGACGAGCATCGACACGGGGGCCGACGTGGGGTCGGCCCCGAGCAGCATCGCGGTACCCGCGACGAACGCGCCCACGGCCGAGACCAGCGACCGCGGGAGGAGCGTCGGCAACGACTTCGGCGGCTGCTCGTCGAGCGTCGGGATCGGCCGTACCACGACGTCGGCGTGGTCGACGAAGAACTCGCGCCCGCCGGTGTACCCGGGGCCCGGCTGGAGGAGCTCGACGAAGTCCGGGCGCAGGTGGTCCTCCGGCTCGAGCAGCAACGGCGCGTAGGGGGTCGCCGTGAACTGCACGTACAGGTGGTTGGGCACCGCGGCGCGGAGCCGGCTGAGCGCGGCGTACGTGCGGCTCACGGTGGCCTGGTTGACCTGCGTGTTGAGGCTGGCCTGGTCCGCCTCGTCGTCGATGACGAGCACCGGCTCGTCGCCGACCCCCGCCCGGGCCAGCACGTCGGCGAGGGAGGTGAGCCGCCCGGCGTGCTTCAGCACCGACACGAGCAGCACGCGGCCGCGGCCCAGCCACTCCCGCATCTCGCGGGCCCGGGTGGCCCCTGCCGGGCTCTCCACGTGGATCCAGCGGTAGTCCTCGCGCTCGCCGATCCCGAGCGCCCCCGTGAGCCGGGCGGCGTTCTGGCCGAGGAGCAGCCTGGTCGAGCCGAGGACGGTGACGACGACGCGGTACCCGGCATCGGCGGCGGCCGCGGCGAGCGCCGTGATGGCCGTCGTCTTCCCGGACTGGACGTAGCCGAGCGCCAGTCCCGTCGCGCCGGCATGTCCGCCGGGCGCGAGGGGGCCGTGCGCGAGGATCGCGTCGATCGACGTCCAGACGGACCGCCGTGCGTCGTCCGGGAGCCCCCGCGCGACCAGGCCGGCGTCGAGCCGGTCGCGTTCGCGCATCGTCTCTCCCGTCAGGCCGTCCGCAGCCGGCTCGCAGGCCGCTCGACGCGCGGCGTCGGTCCGGCGTCCCGGACGGCGTCCGCGATGTGGCCCGGCACGTCCGGATCGGCCAGGACGTGCTCGCGCAGGACATGGTAGGCGGCGCCGACCGCGACGCCGTTGCCGAGCTGCTTGTACGTCGCCTTGTCCGCCTGCGTCCCGAAGTCGAACCAGTCGGGCAGCCCCTGGAGCCGGGCCGCCTCCCGCGGCGTGATCCGCCGGCGCCGCGGGCCGACGACGCTGGTCTGCGTGATCGCGACGAGCGCGGGGAGGTAGGTCGGCTGCTTCGCCCGGATGCCGCTCGGACGCAGGTGCAGCACCGCGTCCCACAGCGACGGCAGGTCCTGGGCCTGCCACTCGAGCTTGCGCCGCGACGGCGGGAACGCCTTCAGCTCGGGGTGGTCGCTCCGCCAGGCGTCGATGACCTCGCGGTGCTCGCGGTAGAACCCGCTGTTCTTGGTGAGGAAGTCGACCTTCCAGCCGGGGGCGCCCGCGGGCACGGCCGGGTTGACCCGGAACGCGTCGGCCCAGAGCGGGAACCCCGGCAACGGCACGCCCTCGCGCACCTCGAGCAGCCGCGCGACGAAGTCGGCCCAGACGTCGATCCACCGCTGCTCGGCGGCGCTGAGGCGGTAGCGCTGGGTCGCCGCGGACTCCGTCTCCAGCGGCAGGTGCTGCCCGACGTCCCACGAGCGCGGGTCCCAGCCGGGCACCGGCCGGCGCGGGACCGGCGGCGGGACGTCGGTCGCCGCCATGGCGCGGGTGCGGCCGACGTACGTGCCGACGATGAACACGCGCTCCCGGACCTGCGGCGTCCCGCCCTGCTCGGGCGGCAGCAGGTGCGGCGAGAAGACGGTGGGCGTGCCGGACACGCGGTAGCCGAGCCCCCGCAGCGTGTGGACGATCGTCGCCCACGTCTCCGCGTGGCGCGGGCCCGCGAGGTTACGGACGTTCTCCAGCAGGATCACGCTCGGGCGGCGCGCCTCCAGCAGCTTGGCGATGTTGAAGAACAGCGTGCCGCGCGTCTCGTTGATGCCGCGCTGCCGGCCGGACTTGCTGAACGGCTGGCACGGGAACCCCGCGCAGAGGACGTCGATCTCCGGTACGTGCGGCGCGACCTCGGGCTCGGTCAGGCCGACGATGTCGTCCTCGAGGAGCGGGCGGCCGGCGGCCGGCACGACGTCGGCGCCCCAGTTGCGCTCGTACACGGCTCGCGCCCCCGGGTCGATCTCGGAGACGAGGACGCAGGTGCCGCCCAGCGCCGACATCACCGCGTGGAAGCCACCGATCCCCGCGAAGAGATCGGCGTACGTGAACGGCATGCCATGAGCTTACCGTGGCCCTGCGACAGATCCCGGCAGCACCCCGTCGCGGTCTACCCGCGCCACCCCGGCGCGGCGTAGGACAGGACGCGCTCCGGCGTCAGGACCAGCCACTCGGCCGCCCACTCCGGCGCGTCGACGCCCTCCGGCGGCGCGTCCGCGACCCGGACCGGCCCCTCCACGACCACCGCGAGGTGCTCGTCGTCGACGCCCTCCGCGACGACGAGCGACAGCCACGGCCGCGCGCGGACGTTGCGGCCGCGCACGGAGCCGGCGACGGTCGGCAGCCACAGCTCGGTCCCGACCAGCCGGAACGACGTCGGGGTGGCGTGCGGCCGCCCGTCGCCGCGGGTGGTGGCGACGACGGCGTAGCGGCCGGAGCCGAGCACGGCGGCGACGTGCTCACCGGTGAGCCGCCGCTCGGGCGGGTACGACGTCGTCGTCGCGGGGGCGGACCGCGCGAACGTCGCGTCCTGGAGCCGCCCGTACTCCTCGCCGGCCGTCATGCGCGGCATCCTCCCGCAGGGGTCAGCGGAACGCGTCCGCGCCCACCCACCACACGAACGCGCCCGCGGCCGGGCCGTCGCCGCCGCGCGTGACGTGCACGGAGCCGCCGTACGAGCCGGCCGCGAGCGGCGCGCTCTCGAACGTCTCGTGGGCGACGCCCTCGAGCGTCACCGGCATGCCGCCGGAGGCGTGCAGCGGCGGCGCGACGCCGGGCGCGGGGACGGCCGCGGTCGCGGCGCACGGCTCGGGCACGCCGCCGGCGGGCGCGAGGGTGCCGCCGGTGACGCAGGCGGAGTAGGAGAACGCCGCGGGGATGCCGGGGACGCCGGCGTGCCAGACGCCGGCGACGGCGAGGCCGTGGCCGCGGAACGAGTGCGCCGCGCTGGTGGCGGCGACCGCCGTGGCGGGGCCGTCGTCGCGGTCCCCGGTGAACGCCGCGTCCACCCTCCGGGTCGCCTCGATCGCCATCCCGCCGCGCGGGCCGGCCAGGTCGAACTCGAAGAACGACAGGCGGCCGGGCGGGGCGCTGAGGACGAGCTGGTACGTGCCGGCCGGGATCGGGTGGCGCCGCGTGTGGCCGACGGTGCGGACCTTGCCGGGGAGGTTGAAGTACGCGTGCTGTGCCCAGTCGCTGCACGGCCACGGGGGCGTCGGCGCCTGCCGCGACCCGCAGTGGTCGGAGTCCGGGAGCTGGACGGCGACGACGTTGGCCGGGGCGCCGTTGACGCGGGCGGTGCGGGAGATCAACGCGATCCCCGACCACTGGTCGGTCCGCGCGTAGTCGGCGGTCCAGGCGGAGAGGGAGCCGTCGGACGACAGGTACTCGATGAGCTCGGCGCCGCGCGGCACGACGACCTCGGTCGTGACGTTGCCGACGCCGTAGACGATGGTGACCCCGCGCAGCGTCACCGGACGCGCGGCGGAGGCGGGAGAGACGGGCAGGAACGCGGTCGCGACGGCGAAGGCGGCGACGGCACGGCGAAGCAAGGACGACATGGCTGGGACCCCCCGTAGTGGACGTGGAACGCCTACGGGTTCGACGCCCGCACCCCGCCCACCTGCCCGGAGAAACCACGAAGGGCCTCGTCCCGGCCGCCCCTACAACAGCCGGAACGAGGCCCGTCGCGTCGCGGTCCGCCCCCTACAAGCGGGCCGCGATGTCCGAACCGTGGTCGGTTACTCCGCGCGCTGCGAGGGGATGCCGGCGAGGAGCTGCCGGACCTCGCTCTCGCGGTAGCGACGGTGCCCCCCGAGCGTCCGGATCGACGTCAGCTTGCCGGACTTCGCCCAGCGGGTGACGGTCTTCGGGTCGACGCGGAACATGGTCGCCACCTCCGCCGGAGTCAGGAGGGGCTCGGCCTCAGGAGTGCGGCTGCTCATGATCGTTCCTTTCGCGGGGAGCGTGGTCGCTCGCTGTGCAGATCGTCGCCGTTGCCCGCCTTGTCCGATATGGCCCGTGCGGGCCATCTTCTGACTATGTCGTGACTAGTCCGTCGAATGGCGAGACGGCGCCCGGCGCCCGCTCCGCCACCTGCGCACCGCCGTGACCGGTACGGCCAGCGCGAGGCCGAGGACCGGCGGCGCGGCGGGCGACGCGGGCAGCGACGAGGTGCGGTACGTCCGCTGGTCGAACGCGTCCGGCACCCGCAGCACCTTGCTCCGGCCCGGCGGGAAGAACACCGCGAACGCCCGCCCCACGACCGCCGTCTCGGGGATCGTGCCGTTGAAGCGGGAGTCGGCGGAGCCGTCGCGGTGGTCGCCCATGACCCAGAGCTGGCCGGGCGGGACGGTGACCGGTTGGAACGACATCTGCGGCGTCTGCGGGTCGGTCAGGTAGACGTACGGCTCGCGCAGCTCCTGGCCGTTGACGGTGACGTGGTCGTTGGTGCAGCAAGCGACGGTGTCGCCGGGGATGCCGATGACCCGCTTGATGAAGTCCTTGTCACCGGGCGCGCCGAAGCCGACGGCGCCCTGGACCTCGCGGAGCACCTTCTGCACGACGTTGCGCGGCGGGTCGACCGTGACCTCGGAGTTGAAGTTGGTGCCCTTGCCGTTGAAGACGACGATCTCGCCGCGGTGGATGTCGCGGAACCGGTAGACGAGCTTGTTGACCAGCACCCGGTCGCCACGGCAGCCGGGGCAGCCGTGCAGCGTCTTCTCCATCGACCCGGACGGGATGAAGAACGCCTGCACGAGGAACGCCTTCATCACCAGCGCCAGCGCGATGGCCACGGCGAGCAGGAACCACAGGTCCTTCGTCACGTTGCGGCGCGCCCTGGGCTCCTCCACCGCTGCCACGTCCTCGGTCATGACCGCCATAACGCACGAGCCTAGCGATCAGTTCGCGACCTCGACGCTGCGCACCGCACCCCACCGGGTCGCCACCCGCGCGTACGCCGCCATCGCCTCGTCCGCCTCGCCGTTGCCGAGGCAGGCGACGGCGTGCGCGATGTCGGCCGCCGACTCGTCGGCGGCCAGCTCGTCGTCGTCGAACAGCGACACCAGGCCGCCGTAGTCGAGCTCGACCAGCGACCGCGGGTGGTACTCCTCGAGCCAGTGCGCGAGCTCCTCGACGCCCTCGATGACGGGCCGGTCCTCGACGGTGCGGCGCAGGATCGCGAGGGCGCGCGCCACGCGCCGCCGGGCGTTCGACATCGTCGTCAGGTAGGAGACGGACCGGTCGCCGTCCAGCGTGAGCCGCCGCTCCTCCCCCTCGAACGGCAGGAACCACCGCAGCGGCACCTGCCAGGTCTCGCTGAGGATGTGCGACTTCAGCTCCGGCTCGGTGCTGCGCCAGCGGGCCAGCTCCCGCTCGGCGACCTCCGCCGCCTGCTTCGGGAAGAACGCGTCGGCGATCTCGTCCGGCATCCCGCGGCGGAACTCCGCCATCGCCTCCCACGCCCGCACCTGGGTGCGCCACGGGCAGACGTAGGTGACGCCCTCGGCGCGGTGCACGAACGCGTGCTCCACCTCGGTCGCGGCGGGGACGCCGATCGCGGCGACGATCGCCGCCCGCTGCTCGGCCCGCGCGCCGAGCGCCGTGCCGGGGGCGGGGCGTTCGGACAGGTACCGCTCCCAGCGCCGCCGCTCGGGCGGCGGGAAGGCGGCGAGGGGCTCGTACGCCCGCAGGTAGGACGTGTACGCCGTCACGCCCCCATCCTCTACCCTGGTGGCACCCAGGATCGACCGCCGCGCCTCACGAGGGCGCGGCCCCCCATGCCCGCCTCACCACCCCCGAGGCCGAACGTCAGGAGCTTCCCGTGGGCGTCTTCAGCGCCAGCACCGGGCACGAGCAGGTCGTCTTCTGCCAGGACCCGCAGTCCGGCCTCAAGGCCATCGTCGCGATCTACTCCACCGCCCTCGGCCCCGCCCTCGGCGGGACGCGGTTCTACCCGTACGCGACGGAGGACGACGCGCTGCACGACGTCCTCAACCTCTCCCGCGCGATGGCGTACAAGGCGGCCTGCGCGGGCCTCGACCTCGGCGGCGGCAAGGCCGTCATCATCGGCGACCCGGAGCGCGACAAGAGCGAGACCCTGCTGCGCGCGTACGGCCGGTTCGTCGCCTCCCTCAACGGCCGGTACTTCACCGCCTGCGACGTCGGCACGTACGTCCAGGACATGGACGTCATCGCCCGCGAGTGCCGCTGGGTGACCGGCCGCTCGCCGGAGCACGGCGGCGCGGGCGACTCGGCGGTGCTGACGGCGTTCGGCGTGTTCCAGGGCATGCGGGCCGCGGCGGAGGCGACGTGGGGCGAGCCGACGCTGCGCGGCCGCCGCGTCGGCGTCGCCGGGGTCGGCAAGGTCGGCCACCACCTCGTCGAGCACCTGCTCGCCGACGGCGCGTCGGTCGTCATCGCCGACGTCAACGCCGAGGCCGTCGCGCGCGTCACGTCAGCGCACCCCGAGGTCGAGGTGGTCGACGTGGACGCGCTGGTGTCGCAGCAGATGGACGTCTACGCGCCGTGCGCGCTCGGCGGCGCGCTCAACGACGAGACCGTCCCCGTCCTCCAGGCGAAGGTCGTCTGCGGCGCCGCGAACAACCAGCTCGACCACCCCGGCATCGAGAAGGTCCTCGCCGACCGCGGCGTCCTCTACGCACCCGACTACGTCGTCAACGCCGGCGGCCTGGTGCAGGTCGCCGACGAGATCGAGGGCTTCAACTTCGAGCGGGCCAAGGCGCACGCCGCGAAGATCTACGACACCACGAAGAAGGTGTTCGCGATCGCGGCGGACGAGGGCGTGCCGCCGGCGGTGGCGGCGGACCGGTTCGCCGAGCGCCGGATGAGCGAGGTCGGCCGGCTGCGCGGCGTGTACCTGCGGCCGTAACCGGCCCCGAACGGCAAAGGACCCCCGGTGGCAGCCTCTCCACCGGGGGTCCCCGCGTCAGCGGGCCGTGCTACATCAGGGTGCCGTCCATGGCGCAGCCGGTGTGCGCGAGCGGCTGGCCGTCGGTGAGGCCGGTCGCGGTCGCGTCGTCGATCGAGTAGAACTGCGCCGCCTTGGTGGAGAACTTCGCCGGGAACGCCAGGCTCCCGGTCAGCGAGTCGTTGTACGACTGCTGGAAGTTCACGACCAGCGTGTAGGTCTTGCCGTACTTGAGCTTGGTGCCCGGCACGACCATGACCTCGCCGGTGGAGGCGCTGCCGCCGCAGTTCGCGATGTAGCCGTTCTCGGCCGCGCCGGACGGGTACAGGTAGAGGTCGTAGTCGCTGCCCGGGTTGCCCCACTTGGCCTTGACGACGAGGTCGCCCTTGACGCCCTTGGCCGGCTTGAAGACGAACGACTTCTTGTAGCAGCGGGGCGGGGTGCACGCGGCGCCGCCGAACGTCGGGCCGAGGGGGCCGACGATCGAGCCGGCCTGGTCGCCGACGGCGTTGTTCTGCGTCGTGACGGCCTGGTTGAACTTCCAGCCCTTGACCTTCTTGCCGTCGAGCACGACGGTGCCCGCCGCGTGAGAGGGCACGGTCGCGGCGGCCACGAGGGCGGCCGAGCCGAGCGCGAGGAGCAGTCGAGCGCGCATTGGGGTCTCCTGGAGATCTGGGTCTCGTTCCACGACTCGGTTTCGCCGTCGCGGGTGCCGGTCCCTGCAACGAGCGGGTGCCCAACCGGTTGCGCGCCGGGCGCGGATGTCCCGGTTCGTCCCGTTGTGGGCCGTGGCGTACGGCGTGCGGCGGGGCACGGAGACAGGTACGGTGAGAGTGGTGTCCCGGACATGAGACACTTCTTCGCAAGCGACCGTTTTCACGGGGGGCGTCAGCGCCTGCCCGTCCCTCGAGGAGGTCGAGCCACATGGGGCGCGGCCGTGCCAAGGCGATCCAGAAGAAGATCGCGCGCGACCTGAAGTACAGCAGTGGGGGCACCGATCTCGAACGCCTGCGCGCCGAACTCACGGGCGGCGCGGCCGACCACGAGCACGCGGCGGCCGCGGAGGACGACGAGGACGAGCTCGCGGACCCGTACGCGGACGACGACGAGTAGCGCCGGCTAGTACGGCGGCACCTTCGAGGAGGGCACCAGCACCTCCGGCGAGACGCGGAAGTGGCGGCCGTCCCAGACGACGCGCCGCCGGGCGTACGTGCCGTTGCCGCGGATCGCGTAGTCGTCGATCCAGCCCGGCCGCACCGCCACCCGCCCGTCGGCGAGTGCCGGGCGGTGCGCCCGCAGCACGAGCGGGCCGCCCTTCACCCAGGTCAGGACGTCGTACGCCGTCTCGCCGGGCGTGCCGGTGAGCCGGAACACCACGGCGACGCCGTCGGTGCCGTGGCCGGTGAGCGTGCCGGGGCGGACGAACACGTTCGTCCAGCGGCGTTCGGTGTCGCGCGCCTCGTAGCGGAGCAGGTAGCCGTCGCGGCCGAGCACGTACAGGCGCGTCGCGATCGTGTTGCCGGGCTCCGCGCCGACGGCCCAGAGCAGGTCGCCGCCGTCGAGGCGGACGGCGGCGCAGCGCACCCGCGCCAGGTCGGTGAACACGCTCGCGCAGTCGGCGCCGCCGGCGACCTTGCGCGGCTGCCCGGGGTCGGCCGCCAGCGCCAGCGTCGCGCCGGCGGTCGTGGCGACGTCGCCAGCCGGCGACGGGACGACCGGCGTGGGGCTCGGCGTCGGCGTCGGGGTGGCCGTGCGGGTGGGGGTCGGCCTCGGCTTCGGGGTGGGCTTCGGCGTCGCGGTGGTCGGCTCCAGCGGCGTCGGCTCCGCGCGGGGCGTGCCGCCGCCGCAGGCGGCGAGGGCCAGCGCGGCGGCCAGCGCCGCGACCGCCGGCCGGATCACGCCGGGTGGGTGCCGACGAGGCGGGCGGTGCCGGTGCCGGCGACGACGCGGCCCGCGGCCCAGGCGTGGACGCCGTGGCGGGTCAGCACCGCGACCGCCCGGTCCTCGTCCTCGGGGCGGACCAGCGCCACCATGCCGACGCCGTTGTTGAACGTCCGCTCCAGCTCCGCCTCCTGCACCCCGCCGCGTTCGGCGATGAACCGGAACAGCGTCGGCAACGCCCACGTCCCCCGGTCCAGCTCGGCGTCGAGGCCCTCGGGGACGACGCGGGCGATGTTCGAGGCGAGGCCGCCGCCGGTGATGTGCGCGAACGCGTGCACCTCGACCTCCTCGACCAGCGCGAGGCACTGCCGCGCGTAGATCCGGGTCGGGGTCAGCAGGCACTCGCCGAGCGTCGTCTCCAGCTCCTCGACGTACCGGTCCAGCCGCATCCGGGCGGCGCCGAGGAGGGCGTGGCGGACCAGCGCGTAGCCGTTGCTGTGCAGGCCGGACGACGCCATCGCGACGATCACGTCGCCCTCGCGGACCCGGTCGCTGCCGAGCACCTCGTCGGCCTCGACCACGCCGACGCCGGTCGCGGCCAGGTCATACGCGTGGTCGTCCATGATCCCGGGGTGCTCGGCGGTCTCGCCGCCGATGAGCGCGCACCGCGCCTGCCGGCACCCCTCGGCGATGCCGCCGACGATCTCGGCCATGCGCTCCGGAACGACCTTGCCGCAGGCGATGTAGTCGAGCAGGAACAGCGGCTCCGCGCCGCAGACGACCAGGTCGTCGACGACCATCGCGACCAGGTCGATGCCGACCGTGTCGTGGCGGTCCATCGCCTGCGCGACGGCGAGCTTGGTGCCGACGCCGTCGGTGCTGCTGGCCAGCAACGGCTTCCGGTACTTCGCGGTGTCCAGCGCGAAGAGCCCGGCGAAGCCGCCGAGGTCGCCGACGACCTCGGGCCGGGTCGCCTTCGCGACCTTCGCCTTCATCAGCTCGACGGCGCGCTCGCCCGCCTCGACGTCCACGCCGGCGGCGGCGTAGGTGGCCCGGCCCTCGATGTTCATGACGGGGCCCCCGCGGCGGCGCGAGCGCGGCGAGCGGCGTCGTGGGGTGTTTTCACGGTCGGGCCAGGGCGCCGGTGGCGCCGTACCCCTCCAGCAGGGAGTCGGGGCCGGGGTCGCCGCCGTTCATCCCCTCGAGGAGGTGCTTGCCGAGCTGCTCCTCGGACGGCAGCTCGATCGGGTACGAGCCGTCGAAGCAGGCGCTGCACAGCCGCTCGCCCGGCAGCGTCGTCGCCTGGATCAGCCCGTCGAGCGATACGTACGCGAGCGAGTCGGCGCCGATGTGGGCGCGGATCTCCTCGAGCGTGGCGGCGTTGGCGATCAGCTCGGCCTTGGTCGCGAAGTCGATGCCGTAGAAGCACGGCCACTTCACCGGCGGCGAGGAGATCCGGACGTGGATCTCGCGGGCACCGGCCTCGCGCAGCATCCGAACCTGGGCGCGCTGGGTGTTGCCGCGCACGATCGAGTCGTCGACGACGACCAGGCTCTTGCCGCGGACGATGTCGCGGACCGGGTTGAGCTTCAGCCGGATGCCGAGCTGCCGGATCGTGTCCGACGGCTGGATGAACGTCCGGCCGACGTAGCGGTTCTTGACCAGGCCCTCGCCGTACGGGATGCCGCTCTGCTCGGCGTAGCCGATCGCGGCCGGGCCGCCCGACTCGGGCACCGGCATCACCAGGTCGGCGCCCTCGGCGGGCGCCTCGCGGGCGAGCTGGCGGCCGACCTCGACGCGGGTGGCGTGCACGCCGCGCCCGGCGATGGTGGTGTCCGGCCGGGCGAGGTACACGTACTCGAACAGGCAGCCCTTCGGCTGCGCCGGCGCCCAGGTGCGGGTGCGCACGCCCTCGCTGTCGATCGCGACCAGCTCGCCCGGCTCGATCTCGCGCAGGAACGACGCGCCGACGATGTCCAGCGCGGCCGTCTCGCTCGCCACGACCCAGCCGCGTTCGAGGCGGCCCAGCACGAGGGGGCGGACGCCGTTGCGGTCGCGGGCGGCGTAGAGGGTGCGCTCGTCCATGAACACCAGCGAGAACGCGCCCCGCAGCCGCGGCAGCACCTCCACCGCCGCCTCCTCGAGGGAGACGTCGGGGTTGGCGGCGAGCAGCGTCGTGATCAGGTCGCTGTCGGTCGTGGCGCCCATGTCGTCCTTGGCGCCGCCGGCGAGCTCGCGGTTGAGCTGGTGGGTGTTGGTGAGGTTGCCGTTGTGGCCGAGCGCGATGCTGCCGTGCCCGCCGTGGATCTGCTTGAACGACGGCTGCGCGTTCTCGTACGTGCACGAGCCGGTGGTCGAGTACCGGGTGTGGCCGATGGCGAGGCCGCCGGACAGCGAGGCCAGCGTCGACTCGTCGAAGACCTGGGCGACCAGCCCGAGGTCCTTGTAGACGATGACGTTGCGGAAGTCGCTGACGGCGATGCCCGCCGCCTCCTGGCCCCGGTGCTGGAGGGCGTAGAGGCCGTAGTACGTGAGCTTGGCGACCTCCTCCCCGGGTGCCCAGACACCGAAGACGCCGCAGGCATCCTTGGGGGGCTGCTCGTCGGGGATCGGCTCGTTCGACGGGTGGCGGTCGGCCACTCGGCGCTCCTCGTGTCGCGGGCGGGGAAGCCGTGCGGTTCAGTGTACCGAGTCCCGGGTAGAGGTTGGGGTCAGACCTGCCGATCCCACCACTTCGCCCGGTCCTCGACCCACTCCCAGAACCACCCGGGCAGCGTGCCGTCGTGGTCGAACTCGAAGCGTTCCTGCTCGGAGAACCGCTCCGCCGCCTCGGTGACCGCGCTCATGATCGACGCGCGGCCCCGCCGCTCGATGCGCGCCCCCTCGTACATCTTGACGACGTCGCGCGGGCGCGCCCAGGCCCGCCACAGCCAGTAGAAGCGCCCCCTGGCCCGCCGCTCCGCCTGCGGGCGCACCGCCTCGAGCACGCGCCGTTCGAACGGCTCGGTCACCGCAGCACCTTCTCCCAGAACCCGGCCGGCAGCGTCCCGTCGCGCTCGAACGCCGCCCGCTCCCCCTCCGTGAACGCCGCCGCGGCGGCGGCCACGGCGCGTTCGACCGCGACCGGGTCCTTCCGCCGCGTGGGCGTCCACCGGTCGCGCGGGATCGCCGCGAACAGCACGCTGGTCACGTAGTAGAGGGGGCCGCGGGTGCGCCGGTCGATCTCCGGCCGCAGCGCCGCGACGACGCGTTCGGGGAACGTCATCCGATCACCGGCAGCAGCCCGGTCAGGTCGGCGCGCTCGCCGGACGCCGAGACGCGCCCGGTGGCGACCGCCTCCGCGAACGCCAGCCGTCCCGACGCCAGCTCCACGAACGTCACCGCGTCGGCCTCCACGACGTTCGGCGGGGTGCCGCGGGTGTGCCGCGGCCCGGCGACGCACTGCACGGCCACGTGCCCCGGCACCCGGACCTCGACGGAGCGGCCGGGCGCGGCGCGTTCGAGGAGCGCGGCGAGGATGCGGACGACGACCCGCAACGCCGCGGGGTCCGGCGTCTCCGGCACGCCGGTCGCGGCGCGCAGGTCCAGGCCGTGCACGACGCCCTCGACGCAGCGGGTGACGAGGAAGTCGCCGAACGGCAGCGACCCGAGCCGTGCCTTCGCGACCGTGTGCGCGAGGTCGGCGCCGTCGAGCGCGGCGAGCGCGCCGGCGGCCATGGTGTCGAGCTCCGCGCGCAGGTCGGCGGGCGAACGCCCGGCCGCGACGTCGGCGGCGCGGCGGGCGACGTCGGGGGCGACGGTGACCATCGACGTGAGGTAGCGGACGACGTCGGTCTCGGCCCGGCCGGGCGCGGCGGAGGCGGCGTAGCGGGTGACCGCCTCGGCGGTGCGGGCGGTGTGCGCGACCAGCTCGGCGACCGTCCACTCCCCGAGCCGGGTCGGGCGGGTGAACGCCTCGTCCGGCAGGCCGGCGACCGCCGCGCGCAGCAGCGTGTACTGGCCGCGCACGCCCTCGCGCGCGTCCTCGTGGGCCGGCAGCCGCAGCGGCATCAGCCGAACAGCCGCGGCAGCGTGCCCTCCCACGCCGCCCGCAGCTCGGCCAGCGGGACGGTGAACTGCCCCTGCACCTCCAGCTCGTCGCCGACCACGACGCCGATCCGGGCGCACGGGAAGCCGCGCACGTCGCACATCTCGGTGAACCGCAGCTCCTCGCTGCGCGGCACCGCGACGACCGCGCGCGCCGCCGACTCCGAGAACAGCCAGACGAACGGGTCGACCCCGTCCGGCGGCACGATCCGCGCGCCGTGCCCGCCGCGCAGGCAGGACTCGACCAGCGCCTGCGCCAGCCCGCCGTCGGCGAGGTCGTGGGCGGCGGTCAGCATGCCGTCGCGGGAGCCGGCGACGAGGATCTCCGCCAGCGCGCGCTCGGCGGCGAAGTCGACGCGCGGCGGCTGCCCGCCGAGGTGCCGGTGCACCGCCCACGCCCACTCCGACCCGCCGAACTCGTCGCGCGTCTCGCCGAGCAGCAGCAGCGCGTCGCCCTCGTCGCTGAACGCCATCGGCGTGCGGCGGGCGACGTCGTCGAGGACGCCGAGGATGCCGACGACCGGCGTCGGGTTGATCGCGACGTCGCCGGTCTGGTTGTAGAACGACACGTTCCCGCCGATGACCGGCGTGCCCATCGCGGCGCAGCCGTCGGCGAGGCCGCGCACCGCCTCCGCGAACTGCCACATCACCTCGGGGTCCTCCGGCGAGCCGAAGTTCAGGCAGTCGGTGGCGGCGATGGGCGTGGCGCCGGTGGCCGCGACGTTGCGGCAGGCCTCGGCGAGCGCGAGCTGGGCGCCGGCGTACGGGTCCAGCCGGGTGTAGCGGCCGTTGCCGTCGAGGCTGAGCGCGACGCCGGACCCGCTCTCGGTCAGCCGCACCACGCCGGCGTCCTCCGGCGGGGCGAGCACGGTGTTGCCCTGCACGTAGCGGTCGTACTGGTCGGTGACCCAGCGCTTGGACGCGAGGTTCGGCGAGGCGACGAGCGCCAGCAGCGTCGCGCGCAGCTCGTCGCCCGTCGCCGGCCGGGGGAGGCGGTCCGGCGTGTCCGCCCGCAACGCGTCCAGGTCGCGCGGGCGGGCCGTCGGCCGCTCGTAGACCGGGCCCTCGTCGGCCAGCGCGCGGGGCGGCACGTCGACCACGACCTCGCCGTGCCAGGTGATGACCAGCCGGTCGCCGGAGGTGACCTCGCCGATCGGCGTCGCCAGCGCGCCCCAGCGGCGGCAGGTCGCCAGCACCTCGTCCAGGTGCTCCGGCCGCACGATCGCGAGCATCCGCTCCTGCGACTCGCTCGCCAGCACCTCGGTCGCCGTCATCGACGGCTCGCGCAACGGCACCCGGTCCAGCTCGACCCGCATCCCGCCCGATCCCTTGGCGGCGGTCTCGCTCGTCGCGCAGGTGAGGCCCGCGCCGCCGAGGTCCTGGATGCCGGTGACCAGGCGGCGTTCGTAGAGCTCCAGGCAGCACTCGATGAGGACCTTCTCGGTGAACGGGTCGCCCACCTGGACCGCGGGCCGCCGCGACTCGCTGCCCTCCTCGAACGTCGCGCTGGCCAGCACGCTCACGCCGCCGATGCCGTCGCGGCCGGTCTTCGCGCCGATCAGCACGACGACGTTCCCCTCGCCGGTGGCGGCCGCGAGGTGCAGCCGCTCGACGGGCAGCACGCCGAGGCAGAGGGCGTTGACGAGCGGGTTGCCGGCGTAGGACGGGTCGAACGCGATCTCGCCGCCGACGTTGGGCAGGCCGAGGCAGTTGCCGTAGCCGCCGACGCCGGCGACGACGCCGTCGACCAGGCCGCGCGTGCCCGGCGCCTCCGCGTCGCCGAACCGCAGCGAGTCCATCACCGCCACCGGCCGCGCGCCCATCGCGAGGATGTCGCGGACGATGCCGCCGACGCCGGTCGCCGCGCCCTGGTACGGCTCCACGAAGCTCGGGTGGTTGTGGCTCTCCACCTTGAACGTCACCGCGAGGCCGTCGCCCACGTCGATCACGCCGGCGTTCTCCCCGATGCCGGCGAGCACCCGCGGGTGCTCGACCGCCGCGTCGCCGAACCGGCGCAGGTGGACCTTGCTGCTCTTGTACGAGCAGTGCTCGCTCCACATGATCGAGAACATCGCCAGCTCCTCGTCCGTCGGCCGGCGGCCGAGGATGTCGAGGATGCGGGCGTACTCGTCGTCCTTGAGGCCGAGCTCGGCGTAGGGCTGCGTGTCCACGCCCCCAGCCTAGAGGGGGTCCGGACCGGTCCGCCGCCAGCCGAGGACGCCGCAGAGGCCGACGCCGAGCGCGTTGGCGACGCCGTGCGTCGCCGCCATCTGCCGCAGCGTCGGGTGCGCGAAGCCCATCGCCTCGCCGGCCGCCCACCACATCGCGAACGCCATGGTCAGCGGCAGCGCGAGCGCCGCCACGACGAGGAACGCGTTGGGCCGCAGCCGCAGCAGCACCACCGACGTCGCGAGCAGCCCGCCGGTGAGCACCGTCGCCCCGGCCAGCTCGACGTACTCGCCGGTGAAGAACCCCACGAACGTCAGCGCCGTCCCCGCCGGCACCGCCCACGCGGCGACCGAGGCGGTCCGGCTGCCCGCCGCGCGCGCGGTGTGCGCCGCCACGAGCACCGCCGCGAACGCCGCGAAGTGGAAGTGCGCGACCGTCAGCCCGTGGATCGCGAGCGGGAACCCGGCCAGCTCCGCGCCGGCGCGTTCGGACAGCAGCGAGGACGCGGCGATCACCAGCGACGCCCCGGCGAACGCCGCCGCCATCTCCGCCGTGCCGAGGCGGCGTTCGCGCAGCAGCCGCAGCAGGGCGAGGACCGCGACGGCCGCGCAGCCGAGCGCGTACGGGACGGCCAGCGCGACCGCGAGCGGCCCGCGCGGCAGCAGCAGTGCCCAGCCGGCGGCGAGCGCGGCGGCCGGCCAGATCGGCACCAGCCGCCCGGCGCCGGGCGTGGCGAGCAGCCGCAGGCCGAGCGGCACGACCACCGCCATGCCGAGCACCGCGAGGACGCCGACGAGACCGGGCACGGGGGGCTAGACGCGGGCGGTGAGGGTGTCGAGGACGCTGGTGAAGAAGCCGAGGCCGTCGGTGCCCGGGCCGGTCAGCGCCTCGACCGCGTGCTCGGGGTGCGGCATCAGGCCGACGACGTTGCCGGCCTCGTTGGCGATGCCCGCGATGTCGCGGAGGGAGCCGTTCGGGTTGCCGTCGAGGTAGCGCGCGACGACCCGGCCCTCGGCCTCCAGCGCGTCGAGGGTGCGCTCGTCCGCGTAGTACCGGCCCTCGCCGTTCTTGAGGACGATCGTCACCTCCTGCCCCTCCGTGTACGCCGTCGTCCATGCGGTCTTCGCGCACTCGATGCGCAGCCGCTGGTCGAGGCAGGTGAAGCGGCGCTCGGCGTTGCGCAGCAGCGCGCCCGGCAGCAGGTGCGACTCGCAGAGGACCTGGAAGCCGTTGCAGATGCCGAGCACCGGGCCGCCGGCCCGCGCGTGCTCGATCACCGCCTCCATCACCGGCGAGAACCGCGCGATCGCGCCGCAGCGCAGGTAGTCGCCGTAGGAGAACCCGCCCGGCAGCACCACCGCGTCGACCCCGTGCAACGACGCGTCCGCGTGCCACAGCGGCACCGCCTCGGCACCCGCGAGCGCCACGGCGCGCAGGGCGTCGCGGTCGTCGAGCGACCCGGGGAACGTCACGACGCCGACGCGGGCGGTCATGGCGGGGCTCCTGTCCGTGCGGAGGCGGTGACCCCAGGGTACCTGCCGCCCCGGGAGAAGACTCTGGACTCCGCGCCCGCGAGCCCCCACAATCCCGGCAGAACGCCCCGCGCCCCCTACCCCGCCGAGGACCCCCGTGCCGCTCCGCCGAGCCGTCGCCGCCGCCGCGGTCGCCGTCGGCCTGCTCGCGGGCAGCGCCGCCGCCGACAGCAGCGTCGCGCTGGACGGGCGCAAGCGGGTGCGCGCGACGTTCCAGGGCACCGTCAGCAACGCCGCGGTGGCCGTCGGCCCGGACAGCGTCCGCATCGACGCCGACCCGACCGAGCCGCGGCCGAGCGACTGCGTGCCCGGCTCGTGCGACACCACCAAGCTGCGGCTGACGTTGCCGAAGGGGCACAGCAAGGGCTGGTTCGAGGTCAAGGTGACCGCGCCCCGGACGCTGCACCTGGCGCTCGCGGTCCTCGACGCGAAGAACCGCACCATGCAGTGGACCGACCCGGTCGGCAACGGCCAGGTGGTCGGCGAGTGCTGCGGGACGATCCCGACGACGTACACGCTGACGCTGTCGAAGGCGCGGATGGACCCGGGGACGTACTCGATCGTCGTCTACGACCGGGGCGGCTTCGGCAGCTTCACCGGCACCGTCGACTTCCACGCGCTGCCGAAGGACCGGCCGCAGAAGCACTAGCCCGGCTAGCGGTAGCCGGCCGCCCGCAGCGCGGCCAGCGCCGCCGCGTCGCCGTCGTCCACGATCCGCTTCGCGTCCGTGCAGCCGCGGAACGCCTCGCTCCCCGGGATGTCCGCGCACGCCGCCAGCTCCACCTTGCGTGCCAGCAGCTCGTCCTCGGCGGTGAGGTCGGTGCTGCCCGCGTGCCAGAGCTCGTGCGCGAGCTCGGGCAGCAGGAACCCCTTGAACTGCCCGCCCCCGCGCAGGAACGCGTCGCTGACGAGGACGCGCGGCGGCGACCCCGCGACGGTCGTGGTGAGCTCGCCGGTGCGGCCGAAGTTGGCAAAGCTGACGACCGCGCCCTGCCGGGCCAGCAGCACGATCCGGTCGGCCAGCCGGGCGCCGTACGGGCCGACGCCGGCGATCCGCTTGCACAGCCCGCGCAGCACCTCGGTGAGCAGCGGCCCGGTCTCCGGCCCGCCCTGCACCCGCAGCCCGCGCACCACGCCGCAGTCGACCGGCGCCAGCGGCGCCTCCGGCAGCGTCACCCGCCCCACCGTGTGCGACTGCTGGCCCGCGAGCGACGGGGAACGCCGCTCGTACAGCGGCTGCTCCGTGAACCGTGCGATGCCGACGACCGCGACCACCGCCACGGCGACGAACGCCACCAGCGCCACGACGGCGCCGATCGCGAACCACCGCGGCAGCCTCGGCCACGGGCGCTTGACCGCCGGCCGCCGCCCCTGTCCGACGAGGGGCGGCTCGGTCACCCCTCGACCTTGACCGTGAAGTCCTCGATGACCGGGTTGGCGAGCAGCTTCTCCGCCATGGCGCGGACGTCGGCGAGGCGGGTGTCGTCGACGTCGCCGTCGACGTCGATCTCGAAGTGCTTGCCGACGCGCACGCCCCGGACGCCGGTGAAGCCGAGGCTCGGCAGCGCGTTCGCGACCGCCTGACCCTGCGGGTCGAGGATCTCCGGCTTCAGGGTGACGTCGACGACGACGCGCGGCACGGCGGGCTCCCTACGGGGGTCGGCGGTACGCCAACCCTACCGGGCGCCGCCGTAAGGGCAGCGGGTCCTGGACGTGTAGTGGGAGCCACGACCGCTCGTCCCCGGGAGGAACCCGTGCGCCGCATCCGGATCGTCCTGCTCGCGCTGCTCGCGGTCGCGACCGTCGTCGCGCCGCTCCCGGCCGCTACGGCGGAGCCCGGAGGGGCGGTGCTCTCGCTCGACCTGACGTTCGCCTGCTTCGGGTGCGGCGTCACCTCCGGCAGCCTCACCGGCACCGTCCTCGCCGGCGAGGGGCCGCTGCGGACCGGCGCCACCGTGACGGGTTCCTTCACCGCGACGCAGCCGGCGCCCACCTGCCCGGCCGACGGCACCGGCAGCGGAACCCTCTCCACCTCCGACGGGTACACGACCGCGTTCTCCTGGGAACGGCTCGGCACCGTGACGGCGCTGACCCTCCGCGGGTACGGCTCCGGCACCGGGACCGCGACGATCATCGGGAACCCCTGCGGCGGCCCCGGCACGGTCACGCAGCGGGTGGCGGTGTGGCGGTGGTTCGACCCGTTCGGGTTCGCCGACAGCAGCGCGCCGTTCGGCGAGATCACGGTGGTGGCGACGCGGACCGGCGGGGCGGAGCTGTTCCTGGGCGGGGCGTTCGCGGAGGCCGGGCCGTTCCGCTGCGACCTCGTCGCGACCTCCGGCGAGCTCGTCGGGTACTGCGACGCCGGTACCCGGCTGCCGCAGTGGCCGTGCGCCCGCGTCGAGGCGGAGGCGCAGGTGTACCCGGCGCGGTCCGGCGTCGTCCTGAACCCGCTGGACTGGGGCGCGCTGTCGACGACGGCGGTCTGCCAGGCCACCTGGCCCTCGTCCACGACCACGACCGACGCGACGATGACGTCGCCCGTCACCCGATCGTCCGGCGTCGGCTCCGGGTCGTTCTACCGCTTCGAGTGCCGCCTCCGCCGCTCGTCGTGGGGCGCGGCAGCGCTTCCGCGCGCGCCGTACCGCGCGAGCTGCCGGACCTACGGCGTCTGACCTACCGGCGCGGCGTCCGGGAGGTCAGCCGGAGGTCGTACTCCTCGTGGTAGCGGATCGACCCGAACGGCGTGTCCACGTCGGCGTCCACGCGGCTCGCCTGGCGCACGACGTACGGGCCGTCCAGCGCGAGCCAGAAGTCCTGCGGGTTGGTGCCGCGGTTGCTGCCGGTGAGCGTCGTCTCGTAGTGGACGTGCCACGCCTTCGTGGCGCCGGCGGTCTCGACGCCGGTGAGCGTCGCGTCGGTGTGCGCCTTCGCGCCCTCGGCCGTGCAGTCGAACGACCAGCGCAGGCCGGCGCGCGGGGACGGCGGGCGCAGCCAGTTGGTGCCGCCGCAGGTGTAGTCGCGCCGCTCCTCCTGCCCGAAGAAGCGGTGGTAGCTCCGGTACGCCGTGACGCGGGTGGCGACGCCGTCGGCGCACATCGTGACCTCGTCCCACCGGTCCTCGGTCGCGTCCCAGCGGACCGTCGTGCCGCACGGCACGGTGCGGATCGTGACGGTGGTCCGCGCCGGGTAGTCGTGCCGCGCGTGCACCCCGGCGTCGGCGGTCTCGTAGCCGGTGGTGTCGTAGACGTAGACGCCGGGCGGCTGCAACGGCCCCTCCGCCGTCGCGGGTGGCGCGCTGGTCGCGGCGGCGCCGCCGGGGACGCGGGTGCGGCCGGTCATGCCGGGGCCGTTGGTCGCGGTGGTGCCCGGGGACGGGGCGGCCGTCGCGCGGGCGCCGGGGGTCGGCGTCGCGGTCGCGGTGGGCGCCGCGGGCAGCGGTAAAGGCGGCTCGCTCGCGCGGTACCGGTCGACCGCCTGGTCGAGCGTCACCGGCCGCGTCCGGTCGAGCCGGCGCAGCGCGAGCGCGCCGACCCCGCCGAGCAGCGTCAGCACGACGCCACCCGCCACGAGCCGGCTGGACAGGGCCACGGCGGGAGTTTCGCCGCCCGCCGCGGCACCACCCCTCTACGGGCCTGTGACCTGCGTCACACCCCGCGCAGGTAGTCGTCGAACGACGCGCCGGTCAGCCGCTCGTACGCCTCGACGTACTTCGCGCGGGTCTGCGCGACGACGTCCTCCGGCAGCGCCGGCGGCTCGCTGTCGCGGTCCCAGCCGGAGCCGACCAGCCAGTCGCGGACGTACTGCTTGTCGTACGACGGCTGCGCCTGCCCGGGCGCGTACGTGTCGGCCGGCCAGAACCGCGACGAGTCCGGCGTCAGCACCTCGTCGCCGAGCGTCAGCGTGCCGGCGTTGTCGCGGCCGAACTCGAACTTCGTGTCGGCCAGGATGATGCCGCGCTCGCGCGCGTGGTCCGACGCCCGGCCGAAGATGGTCAACGTCAGCCGCTTCAGCTCGTCGGTCAGCTCGCGGCCGACCGTCGCCGCGACGGCCTCCTCGGAGACGTTCTCGTCGTGCTCGCCGACGGCCGCCTTCGTGGCGGGCGTGAAGATCGGCTCCGGCAGCGCGCTGCCGTCGACCAGGCCCGGCGGCAGGTCGATGCCGCAGACCGCGCCGGTGGCGTTGTAGTCCTTGAGGCCGGAGCCGGTGAGGTAGCCGCGCGCGACGCACTCGACCGGCACCATGTCCAGGCGCTTGCAGAGCATCGAACGGCCGCGGAGCTGCTCGGCGTACGGCTTCAGCTCCTCCGGGTACTCGTCCACCTTCGTCGTCACGACGTGGCTCGGCACCACGTCGGCGAGCAGGTCGAACCAGAACAGGCTCAGCGCGGTCAGCACCGCGCCCTTGTCCGGGATCTCGGTCGGCAGGACGTGGTCGAACGCGCTGATCCGGTCCGAGGCGACGAGCAGGATGTGGTCGTCGCCGACCGCGAACAGCTCGCGGACCTTGCCGGACCCGACGTGCGTGAGACCGGCGAACTCGTCGGCGGCGAGCGGCATGGGTGCTCCTTCTGCTGGTTACGTGAGGGCTTCGAGCCGGTCGAACACCGGCGCCAGGCGGGCGAGGTACCGCTCGGGGCGGCAGATCTCGTCGAGGCGGTCGTCGGACAGCGCGCCGGCCTCCGGGTGCTTGCGCAGCGTCTCCCGGAACGGCACCCCGCTCTGCCACGTCTCCATCGCGGCGGCCTGCGTGACGGCGTACGCGTCCTCGCGGGACAGGCCGGCCTCCACCAGCTCCAGCAATACCGCGCTGGTGTAGATCAGGCCGCCGGTGGCGTCGAGGTTCGCGCGCATCCGCTCGCGGTCGACGGTGAGGCCGGTGACCAGCTTCGTCGTGAGGTGCAGCAGGTAGTCGGTGCCGACGGCGGCGTCGGGGAGCGCGATGCGCTCGACCGAGGAGTGGCTGATGTCGCGCTCGTGCCAGAGCGGGATGCCCTCCATCACCGGCACCACCTGCGCGCGGACGACGCGGGCCAGGCCGCAGATGCGTTCGCAGAGGATCGGGTTGCGCTTGTGCGGCATCGCCGAGGAGCCCTTCTGGCCCTTCCGGAACGGCTCCTCCAGCTCGCGCACCTCCGTCCGCTGCCCGTGCCGGACCTCCAGCGCGACCGCCTCGCAGACCGTCGCCATCACCGCCAGCGCCGACACCCACTCGCTGATGCCGTCGCGGATCACGACCTGCGTCGCGGCGTCGGCGGGGGTGAGGCCGAGACGTTCGGCGACGGCGCGCTCCACGTCGTTGTCGATGTTCGAGTACGTGCCGACGGCGCCGCTGATCTTCGCGATCGCGACCGCGTCCCGCGCGCGCTTGAGGCGGTCGCGGGAGCGGGCCATGGCGAACGCGAAGTTCGCGACCGTGTGCCCGAACGTGTCCGGCTCGGCGTGCACGCCGTGCGTCCGGCCGACCTTCACCGTGTCCCGGTGCGCCAGCCCGAGGTCGCGCAGGTGCCCGACGAGCGCGTCCGCCTTGGCCAGCAGGATGTCCGTCGCGTCGGTGAGCTGCAGCGCCAGCGCGGTGTCGAGCAGGTCGCTGCTCGTCATGCCGAAGTGGACGTACGCCGCCGCGTCGCGCGGGGTGGTGTTGTCCGCCCACGCCGACAGGAACGCGATGACGTCGTGCTGCGTCACCTGCTCGATCGCGTCGACCGCCTCCGGCGTCGGCGGCGGCGCGTTGCGCACCGGCTCGACGCAGTCGGCGGGCACCACGCCGGCGGCGGCGTGCGCCTCCAGCACCAGGGTCTCGACCCGGCACCACAGCTCGTACTTGTGGGCCTCGGACCAGACCCGTCCCATCTCCGGGAGGGTGTAGCGCCCGATCACCTGGAGGCGAGGGCGGCGGTGGCGGCGCTCTCGAAGTCGTCCTTGAACTTCCAGAGCTTCGCGCGCAGGTCCGGGTCGGCGGTGGCGAGGATCTGCACGGCGAGGACGGCGGCGTTCTTGGCGCCGTCGAGGCCCATGCAGGCGACCGGCACGCCGGGCGGCATCTGCGAGATCGCGAGCATCGCGTCCAGGCCGTCGAGCGCGCCGCCCTTGATCGGCACGCCGATGACCGGCAGCGTCGTGTGCGCGGCGACCACGCCGGGCAGCGCGGCGCTCATGCCGGCGCCGGCGATGACCACCTCGATGCCGCGCGTCTCGAGTTCGGCCATCCAGTCGGCGAGCGCGCGCGGCGCGCGGTGCGCCGAGATCGAGCACTCGTCGTACGGGACGCCGAAGCGTTCCAGCATCGCTCCGGCCTGGCTCATGACGTTGGCGTCGCTGAGCGAGCCGTAGATGATCGCGACCTTCGGGCTCTCGTCGGCCACCGGTTCTCTCCCCTGGGTACGTGTGCGGTGGGTCGATTCTCTCAACTCGCGATGTCCCGGCGCCAATGCGCCCCCGGGAACGTGATCGTCTCGACCGCCCGGTAGGCCCGCGCGCGGGCGTCGGCGACGGTCGGGCCGGTCGCGGTGACCGACAGGACGCGGCCGCCGTTGGTCAGGACCTTGCCGTCCTCCAGCCGGGTCCCGGCGTGCAGGACGTCGGCGATGCGGCCCGCCTCGGCCAGCCCGTCGATCGGCTGGCCCGTCGTCGGCCGGCCGGGGTAGCCGAGCGCGGCCATGACCACCGTCACGGCCGCGTCGTCGCTCCACTCGGTGTCATGGCTGGCCAGGTCGCCGGTGGCGGCGGCGTGCAGCAGCGCGCCGAGCGGCGTCCGCAGCCGGGCCAGCACGACCTGCGTCTCCGGGTCGCCGAAGCGGGCGTTGAACTCGATCACCTTCGGGCCGTCCTGCGTCAGCGCGAGGCCGGCGTAGAGCAGCCCCTGGAACGGCGTGCCGCGCCGCCGCAGCTCGTCCAGCGTCGGGCGCAGGATCGTGTCGGTCACCGTCGTGACCAGGTCCGGCGGCGCCCACGGCAGCGGCGAGTACGCGCCCATGCCGCCCGTGTTCGGGCCGGTGTCGCCGTCGCCGACGCGCTTGAAGTCCTGCGACGGCGCCAGCGGCAGCACCGTCGTGCCGTCGGTGACACCGAACAGCGACACCTCCGGGCCGGCCAGGTACTCCTCGACGACCACCGTCTCGCCGTGGGCGTGCGCCAGCGCCGCCGCGCGGTCGTCCGTGACGACGACGCCCTTGCCGGCGGCGAGGCCGTCGTGCTTCACGACGTACGGCGGCCCGAACTCGTCCAGCGCCGCCTCGACCTCCGCCGGCGTCGCGCAGCGCCGGTAGCCGCCCGTCGGCACGCCCGCCGCCGCCATCACGTCCTTCGCGAACGCCTTGCTCCCCTCGATCGCGGCCGCCGCCGCGCTGGGGCCGAAGCAGGCGCGGCCGCGGGCGCGCACCGCGTCGGCGGCGCCGTTGACCAGCGGGGCCTCCGGCCCGATCACCGTGAGGTCGGCGTCGACCGCGTCCGCCAGGTCGGCGACCGCGCGCGCGTCGAGCGGGTCCACCGTGCGGGTCTCCGCGACCTGCGCCGTGCCGGCGTTGCCGGGGGCGCAGACGACGTGGCGGACGCCCGGGTCGCGGCGCAGGGCCAGGCAGAGGGCGTGCTCGCGGGCGCCGGAGCCGATGACGAGGACTCTCACGGCGGGGACCCTACGCGAGCCGCCCCTGGACGCGGCGGGCGGGTTCGCTCCACACTGCGCGGCGGATCGTCCGCTCCGGAGGTGCTTCGTGCCGTTCGCCCGACTCCTGCTCGTCGGTGCCCTCGCCGGCGCGGCGTTCGCCGCCCCCGCCTCGGCCACCGCGCCCATCTGCACGCCGGACGTCGGCGCCGGCCGCGTCTGCCACGACGGCACCAAGGCGGCGTGCGTCTATGCCGAGGACGGCCCGATCCTGTTCACGACCGCGTACTGCTGACCCTCCCGGAGAGGCTGCCCGTGCCCCGCATCCTGCTCGCTCTGCTCGCCGCCGCCGCGCTCGCGGTCCCCGCCGCCGCGCACGCCGACCCCGTCTGCGTCCACCCGACCGGCGAGGACTACCTGTACGTCTGCACCGTGCCCGGCCGGACCGGCTGCGTGTACGGCTCCCTTGGTGCCGAGGCGAACTTCGGGGACCGCACGTGCGCCGAGTGATCCTCGCGGCGGTCTTCGTCGCTGCCCTGGCCGGGTCCGCCGCTGCCGACCCCGCGGACGTCTGCGCGGTCCCCGCCGGCGGCACCGTCGCCGTCTGCCACAGCGGCGTCGAGCCGCTCTGCGTCTACGGCTGGGCCGGTGACCTGCACTACCGCACGCCGACCTGCTGACGTTCTCCCCCTCACCCCGCCCGGAGGTCCCCCGTGTCGTTCGCCCGCCTCGCCCTGGCCGCCGCCGTCCTCGGCGCCGCCGTCGCCCCCACCGCCGCGCACGCGATCGTCGAGATCTGCGCGTACCCCGCGCCCGGCGTCTACGTCTGCCACAACGGCGAGCAGCCCGGCTGCGAGCGCGCCGGCGCCGGCACCGTCAACGTCCGCACCCCCTACTGCTGACGCCGTAGCCTGTCCGGGAGAGCCGGACGGGAGGCGCTGGTGGCGGACGACGAGGGGTACGTGCCGTTCCCCGACGTGTCCGTGTGGGCGGCGGCGGCGTTCGACGCGGGGACGTACGAGCAGTACGCAGCGCTGCTCGAACAGGCGCGCGCCGACGCGACCGAGGAGGCACGCGAGCACGCAGTGCGCACGGCGATCCGGTACGCCGGCACGGACACCGGCGCCATCGAGGGCCTGTACACGACCGACCGCGGCTTCACCCGCACCGTCGCGCTCGCCACAGCCGGGTGGGAGGCGGCCGCGAACGAGCGCGGCGTCAACGCGGCACAGATCATCAAGGACCAGATCGAGGCGTACGAGTGGGTCCTCGACTCGTCACCGAGGCCCGGCCGGTGACCGAGACGATGATCCGGGAACTGCACGCGATGCTCTGCCGCAGCCAGGACACCTACGTCGTGCACACCGACGTCGGCCGCCAGGAACGCCCGCTGCCGAAGGGCGAGTACGAGCAGTTCCCGAACAACCCGACCAGCCTCGCGACGGGCCGCCTGCACTACTACGCGCCGCCGGAACTGGTCGCGCCGGAGATGCACCGGCTGGTCGCGTCGTTGTCGTCGGAGGAGTACCGGCACGCGCACCCGGTCGTGCAGTCCGCGTACCTGCACTACTCGGTCGCCGCGATCCACCCGTTCGCCGACGGCAACGGCCGCACCGCCCGCGCCGTCGCGTCCGTCCCGCTGTACCGCGCGTTGCGTGTGCCGTTCATGGTCCTGCGGGACGAGCGTGACGCCTACCTCGACGCGCTCGGAGCCGCCGACGCGGGCGATGTCGCCGCGTACGTTCATTTCGTCACGGAACGAGTCATCGACGTCTCGGACCTCGTACGAACCACGATCACTGCCGGCACCAGCGCCGATCGTGCGCGCTCGCTGGAGGCGCTCAGGCAGGCGTCGCTCGTCGGCGGGATGACCGATCCGGAACTCGATGCACTGGCCGCACGCGTCACCGCCGAGATCGCCACGGAGATACGCCAGGAGCGATCGACGCTTCGGCTTCCGAAGGGGGCGACCTTCGACATCAAGCGCCCGAGCGTCCGGCCGCCCGTACCGACCGGCTTTCGCAGGAGTGCCCGCGGGTGGCGTGTTCGGCTCGAATCCGGTGGAAAGACCGCCATCACCACGATCGAGGTTTTCGTAGCGAAGCAGCCGGGCGGTCCGGTGCTCCGGCTCACCGCGAGCGAGGGTTACGTCCTCGACCTCACCGTTCGTGACGTGGCGCCGTTCCGGGATATCACCAAGGTCAAGATCGCCCACTGGACAGCGGGCATCATCGACGCCGCGTTGGCCGCGCTCGCCGAAGCGGTCGCCCCACCCACCTAGACCAGGTCGCGGACGACGACGGTCTCCTCGCGGCCGCGGCCGACGCCGATCGCGCTGATCGGCGCGCCGGACAGCTCCTCCAGCGCCTTCACGTACGCCTGCGCGTTCTTCGGCAGGTCCTCGAGCTCGCGGGCGCCGGAGATGTCCTCGTCCCAGCCGGGCAGCTCCTCGTACACCGGCACGGCGTGGTGGAAGTCCGACTGCGACACCGGCATCTCGTCGTGCACGGTGTCGCCGACGCGGTAGCCGACGCAGACGGGGATCGACTCGATGCCGGAGAGCACGTCGAGCTTGGTGAGGAAGAAGTCGGTGAGGCCGTTGATGCGGGCGGCGTAGCGGGCGATGACGGCGTCGAACCAGCCGCACCGGCGCGGCCGGCCGGTGGTGGTGCCGAACTCGGCGCCGACGTCGCGCAGCCGGTCGCCCCACTCGTCGTGCAGCTCGGTGGGGAACGGCCCGGCGCCGACGCGGGTCGTGTACGCCTTGAGCACGCCGATGGAGCGGGCGATGTCGCGGGGGGCGACGCCGGAGCCGGAGCAGGCGCCGCCGGTGGTCGGGTTGGACGACGTGACGAACGGATACGTGCCGTGGTCGACGTCGAGCATGGTGGCCTGGCCGCCTTCGAGGAGGACGTTCTTGCCGTCGCGCAACGCGCGGTGCAGCAGCAGCGCGGTGTCGGCGACGAGCGGGCGGAGCCGGTCGGCGTACGACAGCAGCTCGTCCACGACGGCGTCGGAGGCGATGGCCTTGCGGTTGTAGACCTTGGTGAGCATCTGGTTCTTGGTCTTGAGCGCGGCCTCGACCTTCTGCCGCAGGATCTTCTCGTCGAACAGGTCCTGCACACGCACGCCGATCCGGCTCATCTTGTCGGCGTACGCGGGGCCGATGCCGCGCCCGGTGGTGCCGAGGCGGGCGGCGCCGAGGAACCGCTCGACCACCTTGTCCATGGTCGTGTGGTACGGCGTGATGACGTGCGCGTTGGCGCTGACGAGCAGCTTGGAGCAGTCGACACCGCGCTCTTCGAGGAGGTCGATCTCGCCGAACAGCACGCCGAGGTCGACCACGACGCCGTTGCCGATGACAGGCACGAGCGTCGGCGTGAGGATGCCGGTGGGCAGCAGGTGCAGCGCGTACTTCTCGCTGCCGATGACGACGGTGTGGCCGGCGTTGTTGCCGCCGTTGTAGCGGACGACGTAGTCGAGGCGCTCGCCGAGCAGGTCGGTCGCCTTGCCCTTCCCCTCGTCGCCCCACTGGGCGCCGACGATGACGACTGCGGGCATGCCTGCTCCTCCGGGCAAGACGAAAGGCCCCGGCAAGCGCCGTGGGCCTCTTGCGGCAAGAGACTACCGGCGCCCCCTGCCGTCGCCAAGCGCCGTACGCTCGCGGCATGCCGAAGATCCCCGGCCCGCAGGACGTCGTGAACGCGCTGCTCGGCCTGCCCGACACGCTCCGCCACGTCAACGCGCTCGCCCGCGACGCCCGCGCGCTGGTCCGGCGGCTGGACGGGCTGCTGGACGAGCTGGAGGACCCGTTGCGGGCACTCGCGCCGGGGCTGACGAAGCTCGCCGTCACGCTGGAGCGCGACGACCTGTCGACGCTGCTCGCCGAGGTCAACGACACCCACCGCCAGGTCGCGGCCATCGCCGCGACGACCGGCCGGATCGTGGGCGTCATCGACGACGTGAGCGCGCGGGTGTCGGCGTTCCCGCTGGCCGGGCGGCTGGGGCGGTCCAGGACGGATTAGCCCGAACGAGCCGCCGCAAGAGCAGCAGAACTCGTCATGGCGCGGCCCCGTCACGAGGTCGACGCGCTCGGCGCGTCAGGAACGACTCCAACGGGGAACGGGGGAACGATGCGTACCTCTGCGCGCGCCACGATCCGGCTCACCACACTCGTCACGGCGTTCGCGGCGCTCGTCGTCGCCGCCGCGCCGGCGAACGCGGACACCGTCTACTGGATCAGGACCGCCACCTCGCCGCAGACGGGGCAGCCCGTCCGCGGCGGCGGGAGCTGGATCGTCAACAAGCCGAACGGCTACTACCTCGGCCGGGCCATGCCGAACACGTACTTCAACAGGGCCGCCGGGATGGACAGCTGGCACTACGGCCGGGCGCTCGACACGGTCAACATGTGTGGCTGGGTCATGCCCGACGCCCTCGGCGGCCTCAGCGGCGGCGTCAGCGCGAGCTCGTGCGACGCGAGCACCTCGGTCGGGACGGCGCGCGAGGCCATGTCGCACCGGCGGACGTTCGGCAAGGACTTCAACGCCGCCGCGCACGACGCGGTGACCGGCTCGTACGCACCGGCGGTGAACGACCCCAACAACTGCCCGCTCTTCTACAACTACTTCTACGGCACGAACTTCGCCGGTGGCGCGAACACCGGTCACTGGGCGAACCAGGCCCCCGGCAACATGAAGTCCGGGTACGTGCTGTACCGCTACACGACGCTGGACGGCTGGGCGGTCAACGTCAACGACCCAACCTACGGGTGGGCGTTCACCTTGATCTGGTGCATCACGCGGCCCACCGCGCTGTACAACGACAACGACTAACGCAACGCGTCGGCGGCGGCGGGGTCGCAGTCGCGGAGGAACGTCGCGCAGCGCTCCGCCTCCGCCGCCTCGCCGATCGCCCCGGCGGCGCGGCCGAGGGCGTGCAACGACCGGAGGAAGCCGCGGTTCGGCACGTGCGACCACGGCACCGGGCCGTGGCCCTTCCAGCCGTTGCGGCGCAACGCGTCCAGCCCCCGGTGGTAGCCGACGCGGGCGTAGGCGTACGACGCGACCGCGTCGCCGCCCGCGAACGCCGCGTCCGCCAGCGCCGCCCACGCCGCGAGGTGCGTGGGGTGCGCGGCCGCGACGGCGGCGGGGTCGTCGCCGCGCGCGAGGGCGGCGTCGGCGTCCGGCGCGTCGTCCGGGAGCAGCGTCGGGGGCGGGCCGGCCAGCAGGTTCTCCATAGGCGAGATGATGCCCGCATGGACCAGATCGCACGGTACGTCGGCGCCGCCGGCACCCGGCTGCACGTCGTGGAGCGCGGCGACGGCTTCCCGGTGCTGGTGCTGCACGGCGGGCCGGGGCTCGACCACACGATGTTCGGCGACTACCTGGACCCGCTCACCGACCGGTACCGGCTGGTGCTGGTCGACCAGCGCGGGCAGGGCCGCAGCGACCCGGCGCCGCCGGAGACGCTGACGCTGGCGCAGATGGCGGCCGACGTGAGCGCGCTGGCCGCCGCGCTGGGCTACGACGCGTACGCCGTGCTGGGGCACTCGTTCGGCGCGTTCGTGGCGTTGCAGCACGCGGTCGACTTCTCCGGCGAGCCCGCGGGCACCGGTCGTGTCGAGCGGGCTGCCGAGCGTGCGGTACATGGACGACCTGACCGAACGGCTCGCGGCGTTCGAGCCGGAGGACCTGCGGGCGCAGGTCCAGCGCTCGTGGGAGCGGGAGGCGGAGGTCGAGACGCCGGAGGCGTTGAAGCAGCTCCTGGACGACCAGATGCCGTGGCACTTCGCCGACCCGCGAGACCCGCGGATCGCCGACTACAACGCCCGCACCGCCGGCATGGTCGGCTCCCCGGACGTGATCCGGCACTTCGCGGCGGCCGGGTACGGCGGCATCGAGGTCGAGGACCGGCTGGCGTCGGTGACCCACCCGGTGCTCGCGGTGACCGGCCGGTACGACCGGACCTGCCCGGTCGAGGCGGCCGAGGTCATCGCGCACGGCGTCCCCGGCGCCGAGCTGGCGATCTTCGAGCACAGCGGGCACATGACGTTCGTGGAGGAGCAGGGCGCATACCTGGAGACGGTCCGGGCGTTCCTGGACCGGGTCCGGCGCTAGCCCACCGCCTCGCGGAGCTTGGCGAACAGCCAGGGGCGGATCAGCCGCGCGCCGCCCGCGCTGATGTGCACGCCGTCGTAGCGGACGAGCGTGCCGTTGATCCGCTTGGTGAACGTGCCCTCCGGCGCGAGGGCGGAGTTCAGCTCGACGACGCGGACGCCCGGGTGGCGGGCCGCGACGCCGCGGAGGAGCTCGTTGAACCGGTCGACGCGCGCGGGGTCGTCCTCGGGGAACCGGCCGCCGTCGGGGCGCTCGCCGCGCTTGTAGTACGGCGCGGTGAGCAGCGCGACGCGCGTGCCGCCGGCGGACAGGACGGTCACCGCGCGGTCGAGGCGCGCGGTGACGTAGGCGTCGTACGCGGGCTGGCCGAGGTGCATCCACTGGCCGTCGTGCTTGCGGTCCATGCACTCCCAGCGGCCGGTGAGCACCGCGACGAGCGCGGGCCGCTGGCGGCGGACGGCGGCGGCCCAGGTCGCCTCCCAGCCGGCGCACTGCGGGAGGTCGTCGTACTGGCCGCCGAAGTACCGGTACGGCCCGCCGGTGGTGAGGCCGCAGCCGAGGATGCCCTCGTTGACGACGTCGATGCCGTCGCCGTCGGTGAGGCCGGCGGCGAGCGTCTGCGCCACCGAGTCGCCGATGAACATCACCCGCGCCGGGCCGCCGGGGCGGGCCGCGGGCGCGGCGGGCGCCCCGGGTGCCGCCGTCCGCGCGGCGCCGGGCGCGGCGGTGCCGCGAGGCGCGACAGGCGGGGCGGCCGAGGGCTCCGCGCCGCGCGCGTCGGCGACCTCGGCCGCGGCGAGCGAGGTGGAGCCGTGCGGGGAGGTACGGACCCACGCGAGCGACCCGGCGACCAGCAGCACGGCGCCGCCCGCGAGCGCCACGCGGCGCGCGAGCCCGGGCGTGCGCGGCGACCAGGTGCGCGCGGGGACCTCCACGAACGACCACGATAGGGCGGTGAGGCCCGCCGTCAGGGCAACTCGCAGCAGAAGGAGCAACGCGCCGCCGACGTGCGCCCGCCCGGCCGTGACCAGCAGGAACACCGGCCAGTGCCACAGGTAGACGCCGTACGACACCTGGCCGACGCGGCGCAACGGCGCCCACGCCAGCGCCCGCGCCAGCGGCCCGGCCGGTACGGCGACGACGGACGCGATGACGGCCGCGGTCGCGACGGCCGCGACGAGGAAGCCGCCGCGGTACAGCCCGGGCGTGCTGCCGGTGGCGGCGTGCCAGAGCCAGAGGCTGACGCCGGCGCCGAGGACGCCGGAGGCGGAGAGGTACGCGCGCCGCCGCGCGCGGCGGGCCGCGTCGGCCGCGGGCCGCGCCAGCAGGACGACCGCGAGCGCGGAGCCGACGAACAGCGCCTGGATGCGGGTGTCGGTGCCGTAGTAGGCGCGGGAGGGGTCGACGTAGGGGCTGAACGACGCCGCCATCGCCCACGCGGACATCAGCGCGCCCGCGCCCGCCGTGGCGAGCACGGCGCCGCGGGAGCGGCGGCAGACGCCGAGCACGAGCAGCGGCCAGAGCAGGTAGAACTGCCCCTCGACCGCGAGCGACCAGGCGTGCTTGAACGCCGACGGCTCGCCGAACGACCCGAAGTAGCCGCCGCCGGTGAGCACGAACCGCCAGTTGGCGAGGTAGGCGAGGCTCGCGAGCGCGTCGCGGGGCGAGGCGTTGAGCGGCAGGACGGCGCCGGCGAGCAGCGCGACGAACGTCAGCGCCAGCAGGGCGGGCACCAGGCGGCGGGCGCGGCGTTCCCAGAACGAGCGGAGCTCCGCGCGCAGGCCGTCGCCCGGCGGCGCCGACAGCAGGATCGTGGTGATGAGGTAGCCGCTCAGCACGAAGAACGCGTCGACGCCGAGGAAGCCGCCCGGCAGCCAGGAGACGCCGCCGTGGAACAGCAGCACCGCGACGACGGCGAGGCCGCGGAGGCCGTCCAGGCCCGGGACGTACGCGAGCCGCGGGGGGCGTCCCCGCGTGCGCGTGCTGGTCCCGGCGGTCATGCGGAGAACGGTACGGGACGGGTGCGACAAATCCTGCGAGTCGGCGGGTTCTACCGGCGTGGAGTGAGCGGCCGGAGCCGGTGCGCCTCGTCGAACAGCGACCCGCCGGCCAGCCGGGCCGACACCAGCCCGGCGATGGTGACCGCGCCGAGCCACATGTACTGCACGACCACCTGGTAGCGGATCGCGGTGAGCGGCGAGACGCCCGCGATGATCAGGCCGGTCATCGTGCCGGGCAGCGCGATCAGGCCGACGACCTTGGTCTGGTCCAGGCCGGGCGAGAGCGCGGCGCGCAGCGCGAGCCGCCGGTACGGCGCGAACGCCGCCCGCCCCGGCAGCCCGAGCACCAGCCGCGCCTCGACTGCCGCGCGGCTCGCCGCCGCCTCGTCGCGGACGCGGGTGAGCACGATCGTGGCGCCCTGCATCGCGGCGCTGACGACCATGCCGCCGATGGGCACGACGACGCGCGGCGAGCTGGACAGCACCCGCGCGCCGACGAGCAGGCCGAGCGTCGCGGCGGCGGCGCAGCCGATGCCGGCGGTGGCGGCGCGGACCGCGCCGGGGAGGCCGTCGGCGCGGCGGCCGGCCGTGCGCCCGGCGAGCAGCACCATGCCGCCGACCCAGCCCAGCGAGCCGGGGATGCCGGCGTGCTCGAACAGCAGCCGCAGCACGAACCCCACCGCCACGAGCTGCGCGAACGCTCGCACCGCCGCCTCGACCACGTCCCGGCCGAGCCCGAGCCGCTGGCGGACGACGACGGCGCCGGTCAGCGCGACGAGCAGCGTCGCCAGGCCGACGCCCCACCACGGCGGGACGGGGACGGTCACGAGACGCCCCGCAGGTACGCGGCGGCGACGGGGTCGGCGGCGTTGCCGAAGACGTCGGCGGCCGGGCCGGCGGCGACGACGCGGCCCTCCGCGACGACGACGAGGTCGTCGGCGAGGCGGCGCGCCTGCGCGAGGTCGTGCGACACCATGACGACGGTGAGGCCGTCCGCGGTGAGGGAGCGGGCGACGTTCTCGACGACGTTCGCGGCGAACGGGTCGAGCGCCGACGTGGCCTCGTCCAGCAGCAGCACCTCCGGGCCGACGGCGAGCGCGCGGGCGAGGCAGACGCGCTGCGCCTCGCCGCCGGACAGCTCCTCCGCGTCGCGCCGCACGAACGCCTCCGGCAGCCCGACCGTGGCCAGCAACGCCGTCGCCGCGTCCTCGGCGAGCGCCGGCGCGCCCGCGCGCAGGTTGTCGAGGACGGTGCCGGGGAACGGCGTCGGCCGCTGCATGAGCAGCCCGACGCGGCGGCGCAGCGCGAGCACGTCGTAGGTGGGCAGCGCCCGGCCGTGGAAGCGGACCTCGCCGGCGCTCGGCTCCTCCATCCGGTCGAGCAGCCGCAGCAGCGTCGACTTGCCGGCGCCGGACGGCCCGACGACGACCGTCACCCGCGCCGGCCAGACCGCGAACGACACGTCGCTCAACGGGTGCACGTGGTCGTCGCCGCTCCCGCGCGTCACCTCGACGCCGTCGAGGACGAACACCGGCTCCGGCACGTCGTAGACGATAGGCCGATGCTCTCCCCCGACGACCTGGCGGCGATGCAGTCGATCGTGTCCGCGCGGTGGCGGGCCGACGGCCCGCTGGTCGACGTGCACGTCGGCGACCTGGCGTGGGGCGCCAACCCGGTGACGGGGCGCGACGCGCTGGGGGCGACGTTCGACGGCGACGCGTTCGCGTTCCGCGGCGGTGACGAGTGGTACCTGGGCGCGCTGCCGGGGGCGCCGTACGACCGGCTGGTCGCGGTGGCCGCCGAGGCTGGTGCCGTCGTCACCGCGCTGGACGGCGAGCCGGACAAGGCTGCGGCGCTGGCACGGGCGGGCTTCGCGGTGGACGGGTCGCGGTGGCACTGGCACCTCGTGCACGACCTGCGCGACCTGCCGCCGGTGCCGTTGCCCGTCGTGTCGGGCGCGACCGACCCGGACGCGCGGGTCGCGCTGCACCGCGCGGCGTGGGAGCCGTCGCGGTTCACCCGCGAGACGTACGATGGGGTGGTCACGACGCCGCCGTACCGGCCCGACCTCGACGTCGTCGTGACGGCGCCGGACGGCGAGTGGGCGGCGTACGCGCTCGGCTGGCTGGACGAGGCGTCCGCCTCCGGCGAGCTCGAACCCGTCGGCACCGCACCGGCGTTCCGGCGCCGCGGCTACGGCGCCGCCGCCTGCGTCGCGACGCTGCACCGGATGCGCGACCTCGGCGCCCGCACCGCCGTCGTCTACGCCGTCTCCGACCCCGCCAACCAGGGCCCGCGGGCGCTGTACGAGTCCATCGGCTTCCGCGTCCGGGGCCGCCACCTCCGCCACCTGCCGCCGACACGGCAGAATGCCGCAACGCGCTAAGGAGGCGGTCCGCATGAGCTTCGTGGTGGCGACCGACGACGGGTTGTTCTTCGTGCTGGAGGACGGGACGACGCGGCGGCTGGTGGAGGGCGCGTTCCGGCACGCCGTCGCCGCCGACGACGGCGTCGTCGCGCTCGCGGCCGACGGGACGTTGTGGAACGTCGACGAGGACGGCGGCGTCGCCGAGTTCGAGGAGCTGCCGCCGACGAAGGGCGCGCCCACCTGCGTGCTCGTCAACGGCGCCGACGTCTGGGCCGGCACCGCCGGCGCCCACCTGCTGCTCGTGCGGGAGGGGGAGCTGACGCCGGTGCGGGCGTTCGAGGAGGTCGAGGGCCGCGACCGCTGGAGCACGCCGTGGGGCGGGCCGCCGGAGGTGCGTTCGCTCGACGTGGACGAGGACGACACGCTCTACGCGAGCATCCACGTCGGCGGCATGGTCCGGTCGTTCGACGCCGGCGACACCTGGCTGCCGTGCGGCGAGATCGAGTGGGACGTCCACCAGGTGCTGACCGTGCCGGACTACGCCGAGACGGTCGTCGCCGCGTGCGGCACCGGCATGGCGCTGTCGACCGACAGCGGCGAGACGTGGGAGGTCGAGTCGCGCGGGCTGCACGCGACGTACAGCCGCGCCGTCGCCATCGCCGGCGACTTCGTGCTGCTCGGCGCGTCGTCGGGGCCGGACGGCGCGGAGGCGGCGCTGTACCGCCGCCGCCTCGAGGACTCGGTGTTCGACCGCTGCCGCACCGGGCTGCCGGAGTGGTTCGCCGGCAACGTCGACACGCACTGCCTCGCCGCGTGGGACGAGCAGGTCGTGGTGGCGGCGCCGGGCGGCTCGTTGTTCGTGAGCAACGACACCGGCCTGCGCTGGCACGAGCTCGCGACGAACCTCGCCGAGCCCCGCGCGGTGGCGATCCTCTAGCGGTCCTCCAGCCGGAACCGGATCCGCACGGTCGCCTGGTACTCGTAGATCACGTTGTCGCGCACGACGGCGGTCTGGTCGAGGATCTCCATCCCCTCGATGCCCCGCAACGTCTTGGCAGCCTCCGCCAGCGCGCGGTTCGCCGCGTCGGTCCAGTCCGTCGGGCTCACGCCGACCAGCTCGATCGTCTTGATGACGGCCACGATGGGTCCCTCTCTCGCCGAGTTCGTCGTGCCGACGCTATCGCGGCACTCGAGGGAGGGCGGTCCGAGCGCCCGGCACCCTGTCCGGTACGCGAAGTCCGACCCTTGACGGCGATGAGACCCGTTTGTACGGTGCGTCCCGTTTCGCACAGGTGATCAGCGGGGGATTCCAGGAAGCGTTTCCGTCTTGGCTCGCCCGTGACGCGAGCCGTGCACGTGGCGGGCGCGGCACGTCGGTGGCCAGTTCGGAGACTCACTCTTCGAAAGGCGCGCCATGCGACTCCGGCACCGGCTGCTCGTCCTGCCCAGCGCGGTCGCGCTCACGTTCGCCGGCCTGGCCGCGACCGTTCCCGGCCACGCGCTCGCGGGCAGTGGTGCCTCGCAGAACTGCGCGAACGACGGCAACGACGTCCCGATCCTCACCGCCCCCGTCACGCTCGGCATCGAGGCGGGGGCGCTCACCAGTCACGCGCTGCCGACGAACGTCATGGTCTGCTTCTCGACCAGCAGCTGGGGCTACCCCGGCTCCGAGCTCACAGGCGGGGCGGTCGCGGCGTACGTCGGACTGCCCGGCACGACGGCGTACGGCACCGACTGCGGCTGGGACGGCAACAGCGGCCAGATCGTCACCGTGGCCTGCGGAACCCGGGTCAGCCCGGCCGCGGCGTTCACTCCCGGCGCCGGCGGCGGTGGCACGCTGACCGTCTCGGTGCCGCTCGCGTTCTGCCTGGGCACCAGCCTCACCGGGCCGTCCGTCTGCGGCTCCGGCGCGCCCACCGTCGGCGCGACCGGCGTCGTGGTGGGGACGTTCGGCGTCACCGGCCCGCCGCCCGGCTACTCCACCGGCATCGGGCTCACGCTGACCGGTCTGACCGTCGTCGTCGGCGGCGTCACGCTGCCGCTGAACGACGCCACCACGCAGGCCGGCGCCAACCCGAACGTCGTCGGCGCGAACACCGGCGCGGGCCTGCCGTTCTGCGCGCCCCTGGCGGGCTGCTTCACGCTGCCACTGTCGGCGTGGGTCGGCACGCAGCCGATCTCGGCCGCCGGGCTCGTCGTCGCCGGGATCCCGGTGCCGCTGCCCGCGATCGCGAGCCAGTGCCTGTCGTTCGGGATGACCTGCCCGGCGCCGTACTAGCCGTCGGCTAGGACGCCTGGGCGAGAGCGGCGGCGGCGGAGTCGGCGGCGCGGCGCAACGGCGCGAGCACGGCGTCGCGCGTCTCGGCCGGCGCCACCTCCGGAAGAAGCCGCGCCACCTCGCTGTACCCGGCGAGCAGCTCGGCGACGGCGCCGCGGAGGGCGGCCACGGTGTCGGTCATGGGGGAAGCTCCTGTCGTCCGTCGGCACGCGTCCTGCCGCCTGCCACTTCTCAACGGACACAGTCGGCATCCCCGTCGCCCTCGGTACGGGACAAACCGGATTTCACTCGGATGCCGAGGTTTGGGCCGCGCCCGGCAGGCGCGCGTTGCGCCGTTCGGGTGATCAAGAGCCCCGCTACGGCTGCCGGGTCTGCTCCGCGTACATCGTGGTGTCCGGACCGTTGGCGTCGTCGGTCCAGACGATCTGCGCGAGGCCCTTCGCGTCGACGGTGAGGCCGAGGTAGTCGGAGAGGTTCCGGTCGCCGCCGGTGACGGCGCAGAGGGTGCCGGCGAGGCAGATGTCCTGGAGGTGCGCGACCTGCCCGACGCGCGAGTGCGCGAACTTCGGGTGCGCGGACAGCGCGTTCTTCGTCTGGGTGAACTCCACGGCCCACTCGCCGCTGCGCGAGTCGAAGTCGGCGACCTTGGTGGCGTAGTAGGCGAAGTCCACGACGCCGACCTTGGGCGCGGCGATGGACGGCATGACGTTGGAGCCGTTGGCGGGGTCGTTGACGAGGAACGGCTTGCTCCACGACTCGCCGCCGTTGGTGGACCGGATCATGTACACGGCGGTCCTCTTCGACGGTTCGAGGCGCTGGGAGAACGCGACGTAGAGGTTGCCGGCGGGGTCGATCGCGGCGGTGGTGAACGGGTGCCCGACGCGCGCCTTCTTCGCGGTGCCGTCGTAGGCGACGACGTTCTTCCAGGTGAGGCCGTTGTCGTGGCTGATCGCGATGCCGATCTTGCGCAGCACGAAGTCCGGCTCGGTGGGGGCGGCGGAGTTCGAGGTCACCGGGTCGCTGTAGGCGTAGGTGACGTAGACGGTGCTCTCGCGCTTGGGGTCGACGAGCGGGCGGGCGGAGGTGTTGCCGCCCTCGGCGTCGGCGAACGACGTCGGCGTGAACGCCGTCACCGGCACCCGCTGCGGGAACGTCGTGCCGCCGTCGGTGGACCGGGCGACCCAGATGTTGGGGCCGGCGAGGTCGTGGTAGCTCATGTAGACGACGTGCGGGTCGTGCGGGTCGGGCGCGAGCCACTGCCGGTCGGAGTCGACGCCGGCCTCGCCGGGCACCGCGTCGGCGGCGCCCGCCGGGTGGAACGTCTTCCCCTTGTCGGTGCTGCGGTACAGCAGGTTCGACGGGCCGGCGAGGCAGAGGTTGTCGGCGAGGATCGAGCCGTCGCCGAGGATGGTGTGGTCGGCGTCGCCGGACGGGCAGTGGGTGCGCTCGATCTCCGACGGCCGGACGGTGGTCCAGGTGCGGCCGTGGTCGGTGGAGGTCCACACCGTCGGGCCGAACGTGTCGACCACGGTCAGCCCGTGCGCCGTCAGGATGCTCGGCTCGCCGTAGTCGGCCGTGTGCGGCAGCGCCTGCGTGCGCCAGGCGAACCGCTGGTCCCCCTTGTTCGGCAGGTTGCTGCCGGCCTGGGCGGTGGCGCCGAGGACGCCGGCGGCGGTGGTGGCGAGGCCGAGCGAGAGCACGGCGAGGCGGCGGCGGTACGACATGTAGGGGCTCCCCCACGGAGACGGTGTGGCCGTCCTCCGTTCGCCGGGGCCGTGGCGACTCCTGCCCGGGCTCAGGTGGGCGGCGGGTGGGGATCAGCGGTCCGGCTAGTTCCGCGCCGCTGCGCGGCGCTCCCTTAGCCGCCGGACCCCCGACCCCCACCCGCCCCTCTCAGGTCACGGCAGCGGCGGCACGGGTCGGAGCGCGGCGGCGGGGCAGCGCAGCGTCACCGCGCCGGGCTCCCACGTCTCGACGTCGGACCACGCGGCGTACCGCGCGTGCCGGTGCAGCCAGCGGACCAGCGCGGAGACGGCCCACGGGCCGCGCACGGTGCCGCGCTCGTACCCGAGGTAGCCGCCGGTGCGCGGCGGGCTGACGACCAGCCCGTCGACCCGCAACGCCGCCCCCCACGCGCCGAGCAGCGGCCCGTCCTGCACCAGCCGCACGTCGGACACGCTGCCGATGTCGGTGCCGGACGCGTCACGGACGCGGGCGCCGATGAGGTCACTCGCTCTCATGCGCCGCCCCCGGGAGCTTCGCGATGACGTTGTCGCGGCACCACTGCTCGAACGCGTTCACCGCGAGGTCGCCACGGTCGCGGGCGACCTTGACGGCGCTGCCGACCTCGGCGACGTCGCCGAAGTCGATGCGCGCCGGCTGCGGGTCCTCGGCCGAGTGCAGTCGCCGCTGGACGGCGAGGAACCACCGGCCGAGCAGCCCGCCGAGTCGCGGTGCCAGCGCGGCGGGGCCGCCGAGGATCGCGGTCACGTACGGCGCGCCGCCGCCGTCCGGCACGGTCAGCTCGAGGTCGTCCACCTTGCCGGCGTGCTTGCCGTCGCGGTCGACGACCTGCCGGTCGAGCAGGTGCAGCCCGGCGTCGAGGACGCGGCCGGCGGGCGGGGTCACATCCCCGCCTTGGTCGCGAGCATCAGCGGGATCGCCGCGAGCGACACGACGATCAGCAGCGCCAGGTACGCCGTGCCGAGGACGTTCGTGAAGCGGGAGTTCACCTTGTCCCCCATGTACTCGGAGTCGTTGGCGATGACGAGGATCGGGAAGTAGGTCAGCGGCAGCGCGACCGCGCTGAACACGATCGAGTACTCCGTCACCTTGATCGGGTCGATGGTCGTCAGCGCGACGCCGGCCGCCGCGACCAGCGACAGCAGCACGAGCAGGTGGAAGCGCGCCGCCTCGCGCGGCGCGACGGCCTTCCCCCACTGCCAGCCGAAGTACTGCGCGACCGTGTAGCCGGCCGACAGCGACGTCTCCAGCGCCGCGCCGAACGTCGCCGCCACGAACCCCACGATGAGGAACGCGATGCCGACCTTGCCTGCGCCGACCACCACCGGCAGGCCCACCTGCGACAGGTGGTCGACGCCGATGCCCAGCGGGAACAGCAGCAACGCCGCGCCCGCCATGATCGCGAGCGACAGCGCGCCGCCGAGCGGGAAGCCGACGTAGACGTTGGCGCGCTCGACCATCAGGTCCTGGCGCGTCCACTTCTCCTCGACGGCGCCGGAGGAGAAGAAGAACACCTCGTACGGCGTCATCGCCGCGCCGAACAGCGCGATGCCGTAGTACAGGTACGTCGGCCGCCCCTCGCCCGACGGCACGCTCGGGTGGGTGGCCAGGTGGATCAGGTGCGACCAGTCCGGGCCGAGCCGCCACAGCGCCACCGCGAACACGAGCAGCGCCAGCCCGGCGAGGCCGAAGAGGCGTTCCATCGACTCGAACTTCATCCGCCAGATGACCGTCCAGACGAGGAACGCCACGAGCGGCACCCAGAGCAGGTAGTTGACGCTCGTCGCGAGCTCCAGCGCGAGCGCGACGCCGGCGACCTCGGCGGTGAGCGTGAGGAAGTTCACGAGGAACGACGCCACCAGGTTGGCGAGCGCGGGCCGGGGGCCGAGGCGTTCGCGCACCAGGTCGAAGACGGGGCGTTGCGAGACGGCGGCGACGCGTCCGGCCATCTCGGCGTAGAGGCAGATGCCGACGACGCCGACGAGCACCACCCACGCCAGCGCCATGCCGAACCGCGCGCCGACGAGCGCGTTGGCGACGAGGTCGCCGATGTCGACGAACCCGCCGATGGCGGTGAGGATGCCGAGCGTCACCTCGACCAGCCGCTTCACGACGGGTGCTCCTCGAACGCCGCCAGCTCGTCCGAGACCTTCGCGAGCGCGGCGGCGTTCTCGGCGAGGTGCGCGTACTCGCCGCGGCGGACCGTGACCCGGAGCTCGCGCAGCGCGTCCAGCGCCTCGGTGACCAGATCGTCCAGGTCGTCGTGCACGTGGTCGGCCCGCTCGCTCGGCGGCTGCACCGAGTCGAACGCCTGCTGCGCCGCGAGCGCGTCCTCCTCGGCCTCCGCGAGCAGCCGGGTGAGGTACGGCCCGAACGCCCGCTTCTCGTCGGCGGCACGGACGGCGAGGCGGGCGGTGCCGACGGAGGAGCGGACGGCCTCGGCGGTGTTCGCGGCCTTGGCGCGGTAGTCGTCGTCCGTGCGAGAGGGGCCGACGCACGCGGTCGCGAGGCAGGCCGCGAGGGCGGCCCCGGCGACGGCGCGCCCGGCGCTCATCCGCGCCGCGACCGGAGCGCGTAGTGGAGGAACAGGCCGACGAGCAGCAGCAGCTGCGCCCACGCGAGCAGCAGCACCAGGCCCTCGGTCACGACCCGGTGATCCCCGGCAAGATCGTTTCCGAAACGGTCGCGTAGGGTGCCCGGATGCAGTTCTTCGACCTCCGCGAGTTCACCGGGATCGCGCTGCTGCTCATCGTGTGGACGATCGTGTTCGTGGAGTCCGGGCTGCTCGTCGGCTTCTTCCTCCCGGGCGACACGCTGCTCGTGCTGGCCGGCATCCTGGCCAAGGAGGGGCACGCGAACATCGCGGTCCTCTGCGCCGGCTGCGTCGTCGCCGCGATCGTCGGCGACAACGTCGGCTACACGATCGGCCGCCGCGCCGGCCGGCCGCTGCTCGAACGCCGCGACGGCCGCGTGCTCAACCAGCACAACCTGCGGCGCGCCACGGCGTTCTACGACCGGTTCGGCTCGGCGACGATCCTCGTCGCGCGGGTGGTGCCGATGGTGCGGACGTTCGCGCCGCTCATCGCCGGCTGCACCTCGATGCGGTGGCGCACGTTCTTCACCTGGAACGTCGTCGGCGGCATCCTCTGGGGCGTCGGCGTGCCGCTGCTCGGCTACGCGCTCGGCACCGCCGCGGAGGGGTTCGACAAGTACGCGCTGGGCGCGGTCGGCGTGATGGTGGTGCTGTCGTTCGCGGTGGCGATCTGGCACTACGTGCGGGCCGGCCGCCAGATGGAGGACCGCTAGGCCGGCTCGATGTTCACGGCGACGGGGCCGCGGGCGGCGGCCTCCTCGACCTCGAAGTACTCCGCCTTCTCGAAGTGGAACGTCCCCGCGATCAGCGACGACGGGACCGTGTCGATCCGCGTGTTGTAGGCGCGGACGTTGCCGTTGTAGAAGCGGCGGGCCGCGGCGATGCGGTCCTCGGTCTCGGCCAGCTCGGTCTGCAGCATCCGGAACTGCGCGTCGGCCTTGAGCTGCGGGTACGCCTCGGCGACCGCGAGCAGCCCGCGCAGGCTGCGCGTCAGCGTCGTCTCGTCGGCGCCCTGCTCGGTGCGCGACGCGGCCGGCGCGGCGGCGGCGGCCCGCGCCTGGATGACCGCCTCCAACGTCGCCCGCTCGTGCGCGGCGTACCCCTTGACGGTCTCCACGAGGTTGGGGATCAGGTCGTAGCGGCGGCGCAGCTCGACGTCGACCTGCTTCCACGACTCCTCGACCAGGTTGCGCTGGCGGACGAACCGGTTGTAGCTCGCGACGACCAGCAGCACGAGCAGCAGCACGGCGCCGCCGGCGATGTAGACAGGGGTCACGTGAGGCTCCCGGGGGACGGCTGCGGCGACGGCGGGACCGGCGGGTCGGACAGGCCGCGATCCTTCCAGACGAACGACGGCACGCCGTCGATCACGCCCGCGAGGATCGCGGTGCGGTTGAGCAGGTCGGCCGGCTGGAGCTGCCCGTCGTGCCAGGAGACGACGTCGGTGCCGCTGAACCGGAACCGCATCTTCTCCCCGCGCAGCAGCAGCTCCATCGTGCGCGGCGTCAGCACGTCGGTGGCGAGCTTGCGGTCCGGGCAGCGCACCTTGTACGCCCGGTTGAACGCCTCGCTCTCCAGCTCGATGTCCTGCATGCCGAGCGCCTGGCCGATCCGGCTGAACACGCCCTCCGGCGCGACCGACAGCTCCGGCAGCACGCAAGGCATGCCGAGCGCGCAGACGGCGTAGCGGTGGGTCGTCGTCGTGCGGCGGCCCTCGCTGTCGGTCGAGTCGGTCTTGTACTCGTAGTCGAACGCCACCATCGGGTGGCCGCCGACCTCGCCGGTGACGACGTCGAACGCGTGCCGGTCGTACCCCTGGTCGAACGGCGGCCCGGGCCACCGCATCGGCAGGCCGAACGGGTCGCCGGCCAGGAACTGCCAGCCCTTCGACAGGCAGAGCGAGGCGATGGTCGCGAGGCGCTGCTGGTTGCGCCGGTACGACACGATCGCCAGCGCGACGAAGATCGCGAAGACCGCGCCGATCAGCAGGAACGGGAGCATGCGGCACAGCGTGGCGGGCCGGGGCCCGGCGCGCAACGGCGCTCCGCCGCCGCTACCCCGCCGGCGGCACCGCGAGCGTCACGGCGACGGCCGGGCCGAGCGCGAGCAGGCGGTCGACCGCCGGGACGTCATGGCGGGTGCGCTGCCACACCAGCAGCGTGTCGCCGTCGGTGCGCAGCGCGCCGTCGCGCAGCTCCCGCGACACCAGCGCGCGCGTCTCGTCGGTGAGCGCGCGCGGGTCGCCCCAGACGTGGAAGCGGCGTTCCCACGACGGCTGCGCCGGGCCCGGCGGGTGCTCCGGCCGGACACCGAGCCGGCCCTGCACGAGCACCGCCGGCACCGGCGCCGGCAGCGGCACCGCGCAGACCGAGTACGACCAGTACTCGTCCTCGCCGAAGCTGCGTTCGACGTAGTGCATCTGGAAGACCGTGACCCGGCCCGCGCGGACCACGCCCGAGTAGCCGCGGATCCGGCCGATGTCGAACGGCGCCCCCGGCCACCGCGCCGCGAAGTCCTCGTCGGTCGTCGCGGCGAACTCCCAGCCGCGGGTCAGCGCCGCCGTCGCGAGCTCCTGGACCCGGCGCTTGCCGGACCGGATCGCGAGCACCAGCACGCCGACGACGAGCAGCAGGCCGAACGCGACGATCCCGATGACGAGGAACGCGCCCGCGTCCACCTCAGGCGAGACCCAGCTCGGCGAGCCCGTAGGCGTAGCGGTAGTCCAGCCCCTCGGCGGCGATCTTCTCGCCGGCGCCGGTGGCGCGGTCCACGATCGTCGCGACCGCGACCACCTCGGCGCCGGCCTCGCGCAGCGCCTGCACCGCCGCCAGCGGCGAGCCGCCGGTCGTGCTGGTGTCCTCGACCACGAGCACCCGCCGGCCGGTCACGTCGGGGCCCTCGATGCGGCGTTGCAGGCCGTGCGCCTTCGCCTCCTTGCGGACCACGAACGCGTCCAGCGTCCGGCCGCGCCGCGCCGCCGCGTGCAGCATCGCGGTCGCGACCGGGTCGGCGCCCATCGTCAGCCCGCCCACCGCGTCGAACTCCAGGTCCGCGGTCAGGTCGAGCAGCACGTCGCCGACCAGCGGCGCCGCCTCGCCGGAGAGCGTGACGCGGCGGCAGTCGAGGTAGTAGTCGGCCTCGCGGCCGCTGGAGAGGGTGACCCGGCCGTGCACGACGGCGTGGGTCTTGATCAGGTCGAGGAGGCGCTCGCGGTCGGTCACGGCGCCCGACCCTAGCGGGCCGCGGCGAGCACCGCGCGTTCCTTTTCCGCGTCGTACGGCGGGACCGCGTAGCTGCTGCGGTAGCCGCCGAGGTCCGCGCCCGCCCGCACCCAGTCCCAGGTGTCGGCGACCGTCTCGCGCACCGGCCGCGCCGCCAGCCCGGCGGCGACGGCCTTGCTCACGTCGACCTGCCAGGTCGCGCTCACGTCCGCCTCCGCGTCCCAGAGCCAGACCGGCAGCTCGGTCCACGGCGCGTACCCGTGCTCGGTGACCGTCTTGCCGTCCACCCAGGTGAACGTCGCGTCCGAGCCGGTCACGTCCCGGCAGGTCTCCAGCAGCTCGCCCATCGTGAACTGCGCCGGCGGGCCGACCGTGTTGAAGACGCCGGTCAGCCCGCGCTCCGCCGCGTCGAGGTGGAACGCCGCCAGGTCCCGCGCGTCGATCCACTGGCGCGGCTCGTCCGGCTCGCCCGGCGCCAGCACCTCGCCGCCGAGCGCGACCCGCCGCAGCCAGTACGGCAGCCGGCCGATGTTCTCGTACGGCCCGGCGATCAGCCCCGGCCGGCTCACCAGCACCCGGCCCGGCAGCGCCGCCTCGGCCGCCGTCTCCGCGGCGACCTTGCCGGCGCCGTACGCGTCCTCGTCGCCCATCGCCTTGACCCGCCCCGACTCGTCCACGGCCACCGCGGGCCAGTCGGCGTAGACGCTCACCGAGGAGACGAAGCCGTAGTGCCCGACGCTGCCCGCCAGGTGCCGTGCGCTCGCGCCGACCGTGCCCGCGTCGAAGCCGCAGGTGTCGACCACGGCGTCCCAGCGCCGCCCGTCCAGGACGGCGAGGTCGGTGGCGCGGTCGCCGTGCAGGTGCTCGACGCCCGGGTGCGCGTCCTCGCCGTGCTGCCCGCGGTGGAACACCGTGACGGTGTGGCCGCGGCGGAGGGCTTCGGTGACGATCGCGCGGCCGACGAAGACGGTGCCGCCGATGACGAGGAGGTCCATGGCCCGACCCTCCCGCAGACGCGGGCGGCGGCGCCAGCGGCGTTCGCCGAGGGCGTACGCGTCAGGCGACCGACGCGTCGTAGATGGCCTGGACCGCCGCGTCGAGGGTGGCGTCGAACTCCTCGTCGGACTGCTGCGCGGACAGGCCCTCGGTCAGCGCGCGGGAGAAGCTCGCGATGACGCCCTTGTTGCGCGCCAGCCGGGCGTTCGCCTCCTCGCGCGAGTAGCCGCCCGACAGCGCGACGACCTTGACGACGCTCGGGTGGTCGACCAGGTCGGCGTAGAAGTTGTCCTCGTCCGGCAGCGTCAGCTTGAACATCACCCGCTGGTCGCCGGACAGGTCCTCCAGGTGGCGCAGGATCGCGGCCTTCAGCTTCGCCTCGGCCTGCGGCTTCTCCGGGCTCTTGATGTCGACCTCGGGCTCGAGGATCGGCACCAGCCCGACGGCGAGCACCTGCCGGCCGACCTCGAACTGCTGGGCGACGATCGCCTCGATGCCCGCGTCGTTCGCGAGCTTGACGACCGAGCGCTCCTTGGTGCCGAACATGCCCTTCCCCGCGGCCCGCGCGAGCAGCGCGTCGAGCTCGGGCATCGGCTTCATGAGCTGCACGCCGTCGGCCTCGTCGGCCAGGCCCTTGTCGATCTTGATGAACGGCACGACGCGCTTGACCGCCCACAGGTACTCGCCGGCGGGGCGGCCCTCGACCTCGCGGTCCATCGTCTGCTCGAACAGGATCGCGCCGAGCACGCGGTCGCCGGTGAACGCCGGGCTGGTCATGATCCGGGTCCGCATCTCGTGGATGCGGTCGAACATCTCGGTGTCGTTCGAGTACGCGGACTCGTCGACGCCGTAGAGCTTCAGCGCCTTCGGCGTGCTGCCGCCGCTCTGGTCGAGCGCGGCGATGAAGCCACGGCCTTCGCGGACCTTGTCGAGCTGCTCGGAGTTCATGGCCCCTATCCTGCCGCAGCGCCGCTGTCGTTCTCCACTCGCCCGCCGACGGTGAGGCCGTCGGGGCCGGAGTCGACCGTGACGGTGTCGCCGTCGCGGACCTCGCCCGACAGCAGCGCCTTCGCGAGCTGGTCGCCGATCGCGGTCGCGACGAGGCGCTTGAGCGGGCGGGCGCCGTAGACCGGGTCGTAGCCGGTCCGCGTCAGCCAGGCCCGCGCCTGGCGCGTCACGGTCAGCGTGAGCTGCCGGTCGGCGAGCCGCCGCGCCAGCCGGTCGACCTGGATGTCGACGATGCGGCCCAGCTCCTCCTGGGTCAGCACGTCGAACACCAGCACCTCGTCCAGCCGGTTGAGGAACTCCGGCTTGAAGTGGTCGCGAACGACCGCCATGACGGCGTCGCGGCGCTGGTCGCGGGTGAGCGTCGGGTCGGCGATGAACGTCGAGCCAAGGTTGGAGGTGAGGATGAGGATGGTGTTGCGGAAGTCGACCGTGCGGCCCTGGCCGTCGGTGAGCCGCCCGTCGTCCAGCACCTGGAGCAGGACGTCGAACACCTCGGGGTGTGCCTTCTCCACCTCGTCCAGCAGCACGACGGAGTACGGGCGCCGCCGCACCGACTCGGTGAGCTGGCCGCCCTCCTCGTAGCCGACGTAGCCGGGCGGCGCACCGACAAGCCGCGCGACCGAGTGCTTCTCGGAGTACTCGCTCATGTCGATGCGCACGACCGCGCGCTCGTCGTCGAAGAGGAACTCCGCCAGCGCGCGGGCCAGCTCGGTCTTGCCGACGCCGGTCGGGCCGAGGAACAGGAACGAGCCGGTCGGCCGGTCGGGGTCGGCGATGCCGGCGCGGGCGCGGCGGACGGCGTCGGAGACGGCGCGGACGGCGTCGTGCTGGCCGACGAGCCGCGAGCCGAGCGCGTCCTCCATCCGCAGCAGCTTCGCCGTCTCGCCCTCCAGCAGCCGCCCGGCGGGGATGCCGGTCCACGCGGCGACGACGTCGGCGACGTCGTCGGCGCCGACCTCCTCCTTGAGGATCGCGCCGCTCTCCTGCACCTCGGCGAGCCGCGCCTGCGCGTCGGCCAGCGAACGCTCCAGCGCGGGGAGGCGGCCGTACCGCAGCTCGGCGGCGCGTTCCAGCTCGCCGTCGCGCTCGGCGCGCTCGGCCTCGCCGCGCACGGTCTCCAGCGACGCCTTGAGGTCGCGGACGCCGGCGATGGCCTCCTTCTCGCGCTGCCAGCGCGCGGTGAGCGCGGCCAGCTCCTCCTTGCGTTCGGCCAGGTCGCGATCGAGCCGCGCCAGCCGCTCGGCGGAGGCGGCGTCGGTCTCCTTGCGCAGCGCCGCCTGCTCGATCTCCATGCGGCGGACGACGCGTTCGACCTCGTCCACCTCGGTGGGGCGCGAGTCGATCTCCATGCGCAGCCGGGACGCGGCCTCGTCCACCAGGTCGATCGCCTTGTCGGGCAGGAAGCGGGCGGTGACGTACCGGTCGGACAGCGTCGCGGCGGCGACGAGCGCGGCGTCGGTGATGCGCACGCCGTGGTGCACCTCGTACCGCTCCTTGAGGCCGCGCAGGATGCCGATGGTGTCCTCCACCGACGGCTCTCCGACGAGCACCGGCTGGAAGCGGCGTTCCAGCGCGGCGTCCTTCTCGACGTGCTCGCGGTACTCGTCCAGCGTCGTCGCGCCGACCATCCGCAGCTCGCCGCGGGCGAGCAGCGGCTTGAGCATGTTGCCGGCGTCCATCGCGCCCTCGGCGGCGCCCGCGCCGACGACCGTGTGCAGCTCGTCGATGAACGTGACGACCCGCCCCTCGGCCTGCTTGATCTCGGTGAGCACGGCCTTGAGCCGCTCCTCGAACTCGCCGCGGTACTTCGCGCCGGCGACCATCGAGCCGAGGTCGAGCGCCACGAGCCGCTTGTCCCGCAACGACTCCGGCACGTCGCCCGCGACGATGCGCAACGCCAGCCCCTCGACGATCGCGGTCTTGCCGACGCCGGGCTCGCCGATGAGGACGGGGTTGTTCTTGGTGCGGCGGGAGAGCACCTGGACGACGCGGCGGATCTCGCTGTCGCGGCCGATGACCGGGTCGAGCCGGCCGGAGCGGGCCTCCGCGGTGAGGTCGCGGCCGTACTTCTCCAGCGCCTGGAACGTCCCCTCCGGGTCCTGGCTGCTCACGCGCTGGCCGCCGCGCACCTGCTCCACGGCCTTGCGCAGCGCGTCGGCGGTGGCGCCCGCGTCGCGCAGCAACGCCGCCACGTCGGCGCCGTCGGCGGCGAGCGCGAGCAGCAGGTGGTCGGTGGAGACGTAGTCGTCGCCCATCCGCTCGGCCTCGCGCGCGGCGGTCTCCAGCACCTTCGCCACCGGGCGCGACACCGACGGCGCGGCGGTGGTGGCGCCGTACGCCTTGGGCAGCCGGGCGAGCAGCTCGTCGGCGCGGCCCTTGACGATGCCGGGCTGCGCGCCGGCCGCGTCGAGGACGGGGACGGTCGTGCCGTCGGCCTGGGCGAGCAGCGCGAGCAGCAGGTGGACGGGCTCGACCTGCGCGTGCCCGTCGGCGGCCGCGCGGCGCACGGCCGTGGAGAGAGCCTCCTGGCTCTTGGTGGTCAGCTTGTCCGCGTCCATGGCCTGCCACTCACTTCCGGCGCTGCGGGCGCCAGACGACGATTCCGGGTGGGTTCAACGGCACGAGGTCGCGCCGGTACGACGCGTGCACCTCGGCCTCGCGCCGCGCGGCGTCCGCGCGGGCGGTGTCCAGGTCGCGTTGCAGCTCGCCGATCCGGGAGCGCAGCGCGTCGACCTGGTGCTCGAGCTCGATGATCCGCTTGATGCCGGCGAGGTTGATGCCCTCGTCCTGCGAGAGGCGTTGCACCTCGCGCAGCAGGGCGACGTCGCGCTCGCTGTACCGGCGGCCGCGACCGGCGGTGCGGCCCGGCGACACCAGCCCGAGCCGGTCGTACGTGCGCAGCGTCTGCGGGTGCATCCCGGCGAGCTGCGCCGCGATGGAGATGACGTAGACCGGGCGGTCGTCGAGCCCGTCAGCCACGGCCGGCCACCTCCTCGATCAGGTGCGCGCGCGGGTCGCCGGGCGTCTCCGCCGCGAGCGTCTCGAGCGCCTTGCGGGCCTTGGCGGAGAGCTTCTGCGGGACGACGACCTCGACGGTGACGAGCAGGTCGCCGGTGTGGCCGGGGCGGCTGACGCCGCGGCCCTTCACGCGGAACGTGCGCCCGCTCGCGGTGCCCGGCGGCACCTTCAACGTCACCGTCCCGTCGAGGGTCGGCACCGGCACCTCGGCGCCGAGCGCGGCCTCCGCGAACGTCACCGGCAGCGTCACCGTGAGGTGGTCGCCGCGGCGGCCGAACACCGGGTGCGGCGTGACGTGCGCGACGACGAACAGGTCGCCGGCCGGCGCGCCGCCCTCGCCCGGCGTGCCGCGCCCGGCCAGCCGGATGCGCTGGCCGTCGGAGACGCCGGCGGGGATGCGGACGGTCAGGGTGCGTTCGCGGGTGGCGGTGCCGGTGCCGCGGCAGTCGGGGCACGGGTCGTCCACGATCCGGCCGCGGCCGCGGCAGTCGCGGCACGGCTGGGACAGCGAGAACGGCCCCTGGTTGACCGACACCGCGCCGGAACCGCCGCAGGTGCCGCAGGTGCGGGGCGACGTGCCGGGCCGGGCGCCGCTGCCGTTGCAGGTGCGGCAGGCGTGCGGGCTGGCCAGCCGCAACGGCACGGTCACCCCGCGCACCGCCTCGGCGAACGCCAGCGTCACCTCGGTCTCGACGTCGCCGCCGCGGCGCGGGCCGCGGGCGCGCCCGCCGCCGCCACCGCCGAAGAACCCGCCGAACAGGTCGCCGAACCCGCCACCCCCGCCGCCCCCGAACAGGTCGCCGAGGTCGACGGTGCGGCCGAAGCCGTTCGGCCCGCGCCGGAACCCGCCGCTGCCGAACAGCGCCCGCTGCTCGTCGTACTCCGCGCGCTTCTGCGGGTCGGACAGCACCGCGTAGGCCTCGGAGACCTCCTTGAACCGCTCCTCGGCCGCCTTGTCGCCGCTGTTCTTGTCCGGGTGCAGCTCGCGCGCGAGCGTGCGGTACGCCTTCTTGATCTCCGCCGCGGACGCGTCCTTCGTGACGCCCAGCGCGGCGTAGAAGTCCTTCTCGAACGAGCTCACCGCCGCGCCTCCTTCCGTCAGTCCGTGGCGTCCTGGGTGTCCGCCGCGGCCGCCGGCTCCGGCGCCGGGTCGGGCGCCGGCTCCGGCGCCGGGTCGGGCGCCGCGACCGGCGCCGCCTCCGGCTCGGCGACCGCGACCATCGCCGGGCGCAGCAGCCGCTCGGCGAACCGGTAGCCCGGCCGCAGCACCGTCACGCAGGTCGGCTCGGTGACCTCGGCCGAGTGCTGGTGCATCACGGCCTCGTGCAGCGTCGGATCGAACGGGTCGCCCGCGGTGCCGAAGCGTTCCAGCCCGAGCTTGGCGAGCGCCCAGTCGAGCGAGTCGGCGACGGACTTGAAGCCGCCGGTCAGCTCGCCGTGCTCCCGCGCCCGCTCGACGTCGTCCACGACCGGCAGCAGGTGGACGAGCAGCGCGGCCGTCGCCTGCTCGGCCACCGCGAGGCGGTCGCGTTCGACCCGCTTGCGGTAGTTGTCGAACTCGGCCTTCACCCGGAGCAGGTCGTCGGTGCGCTCGTCGACCAGCGCCTGGAGCCGCCGGACCTCGACGAACTCCTCCGCCGCGACCTCGTCGTGGCGTTCCTCCGCCACCGGCTCCGCGACGGCGTCCGGTGCCGGCTCGCGGACGGCGCCCGACGGGTCGACGCGCCGCTTGTCGCGGACGACGACCCGCTGGGCCTCCTCGTGCTCGGCCATCAGGCGTTCCCACCCGCCGGCGGCTCGTCCACGATCTCCGCGTCCACGACGTCCTCGTCGCCCGGGCCGGCGTCCGTCTCGCCACCCGCGCCGCCGCCGAAGTCGCCGCCGCCCGCGGCCGGACCGGCCTGGGCGTACATCGCGGCGCCCATCTTCTGGCTGGCCGTCGCGACCGCCTCGGACGCCGTGCGGATCGCGGCGGTGTCGGTGCCGCCGAGCGCGCTCTTCAGCGTCGACAGCGCCTCCTCGACCTCCGACTTCTCCGTGGCGCCGACCTTGTCGGCGTTCTCCGCCAGGAACTTCTCGGTCTGGTAGACGAGCTGCTCGCCGGTGTTGCGGGTCTCCGCCTCCTCCTTGCGGCGGCGGTCCTCCTCGGCGTACTGCTCGGCCTCGCGCATCATCCGCTCGACCTCGTCGCGCGGCAGCGCCGAGCCGCCGGTGATCGTCATCGACTGCTCCTTGCCGGTCGCGAGGTCCTTCGCGCCGACGTGGACGATGCCGTTGGCGTCGATGTCGAACGTCACCTCGATCTGCGGCACCCCGCGCGGCGCGGGCGGCAGGCCGGTGAGCTCGAACATGCCGAGCTTCTTGTTGTAGGCGGCCATCTCGCGCTCGCCCTGGTAGACCTGGATCTGCACCGAGGGCTGGTTGTCGGCGGCCGTGGTGAACGTCTCGGAGCGCTTGATCGGGATCGTGGTGTTGCGCTCGATCAGCTTGTGCATGATCCCGCCCTGCGTCTCGATGCCGAGCGAGAGCGGCGTGACGTCGAGCAGCAGGACGTCCTTGACCTCGCCCTTGAGGACGCCGGCCTGGAGCGACGCGCCGACCGCGACGACCTCGTCGGGGTTGACGCCCTTGTTCGGCTCCTTGCCGCCGGTCAGCTCGCGCACCAGCTCGGTGACGGCGGGCATGCGGGTCGAGCCGCCGACGAGCACGACGTGGTCGATGTCGTTGACGCTGATCCCGGCGTCCTTGACCGCCTGCTGGAACGGCCCCTTGCAGCGGTCGAGCAGGTCGGCCGTCATGCGCTGGAACTCGCTGCGGGAGAGCTTGGTCTCCAGGTGCAGCGGGCCCTCGGCGGAGGCGGTGATGTACGGCAGGTTGATGTGCGACTCGCTGGACTGCGAGAGCTCGATCTTCGCCTTCTCGGCCGCCTCGCGGAGCCGCTGCATCGCCATCTTGTCCTTCGCCAGGTCGATGCCGTGCGCGTTCTGGAACTCCTTGACCAGCCACTCCATGACCCGCTGGTCCCAGTCGTCGCCGCCGAGGTGGGTGTCGCCGGAGGTGGCCTTGACCTCCACGACGCCCTCGCCGATCTCCAGCAGGCTCACGTCGAACGTGCCGCCGCCGAGGTCGAAGACGAGGATCGTCTGGTCCTTCTCGCCCTTGTCGAGGCCGTACGCGAGGGCGGCGGCGGTCGGCTCGTTGACGATGCGCAGGACGTTGAGGCCGGCGATGCGGCCCGCCTCGGTCGTCGCCTGGCGCTCGGCGTCGCTGAAGTACGCCGGCACGGTGATGACCGCGTCGGTGACGGTCTCGCCGAGGTAGGACTCCGCGTCGCGCTTGAGCTTCTGCAGGACGAACGCGCTGATCTGCTGCGGCGTGAACGTCTTGCCGTCGATGTCGATGGACCAGTCGGTGCCCATGTGCCGCTTGACCGAGCGGATGGTGCGCTCGACGTTCGTCACCGCCTGGCGCTTGGCGACCTCGCCGACGAGCACCTCGCCGTTCTTGGCGAACGCGACGACGCTCGGCGTGGTGCGGCTGCCCTCGGCGTTGGCGATGACCGTCGGCTCGCCGCCCTCGAGGACGGAGACGACGGAGTTGGTGGTGCCGAGGTCGATGCCGACCGCTCGTGCCATGTCTCTCACCCGTGTTCTCGTGGAGAAGTTGATGGGGTACGGCTCAATCATGCGGAGGGGTCCGCATCCCGTCAAGTCGTCTTGCGCGTAGGCGGCGCAACTTTTCTGCGTGGCGCGCCCGTGGGCGCCGTCGTGTCCGGTTCGTGCCAGACTGTCGTGATCTTGCGGCGGGAGGGCGCGGTGGAGTGGACCGGCGAGGACCCGGGCGCGCGCGTGGCGCGGCCCGTGCTGCTCTGCGCGGGGCTCGGCCTGGCGACGTTCGTGACGGCGTTCTGCCTCGCGCTGCTCGCCGGCATGGGGCTCGCGGGCAGCGCGTTCGCGGCGTTCCTCGTGCCCCTGGCCGTCTCCGGCGCGCTCGCGCTGGCGCTCGCGGTGGCGTTCGTCGTCGCGGTCGTCGTGGAGCAGCCGTTCGGCACGCAACGCGCCCGCCGCGCGCTCGGCGTCGCCGTCCCGGTCGCGCTGCTCGCCGCGCTCTACGCGTACGCCAACCCGCCCGCCCCGCACGTCCCGCCGGTCGCCGAGGTCGGCCCGCCGTGGCCGGTCACGCCGCCGGTCGTGCCCGTCCCGCACCAGCCCGCGACCCCGTCCGCCCCCGCGGCGCCCGAGGCACCCGCCGTCGCGGTGGCGCCGGTCGCCGGGCCGCGCCCGGTCGTGCGCGCGGTCGCCGCGCGGGCGGCGCTGGTCGTCAGCGCAGCGCCTCCGGCGGTCGCGTCGGTCCCGTCACCCGCACCCGCGTGCCCGGGCCGACACCGTGCGCTGGGAAGAACCCGGCGGGGGCTTCCACCGCGGCCGTGTACGCCCCGGCGGGCGGGTAGTCCGGGCACGGGTCTGCGCGGCACGGTGTCATCTCGGCGGTACTGACCACCCGGTCGCCGTCGACGTAGGCGATGGAGAGCGGGACCAGCGTCCCCTTCATCCAGAAGCCGACCGTCGTCCGCTCCGGGAACAGGAAGATCATCCCGGTGCCCTCGGGCAGCTCGCGGCGCTGCATCAGCCCCCGCGCCCGCTGGTCCGGCCGCCGCGCCACCTCCGCCCGCAGCGCCGGCGCCCCCTCGAACGCCACCGTCACCGGCGGGTCGAACCCGCCCGCCGGCGCCTTCGGCAGGTCGCTGCCGGACGCGCAGGCGGTCGCGAGCAGCAGCAGGAACGGCAGGGCGCGGCGCACGCCGGGCAGCGTACGGCGCCGGGTGTGTGGCCGCCCCGGCGCGGCCGTTGCGTCCACAGGGTTCCGGCCGCCGTCCACAGCCGCGCGCGGCGGGTTCGACCCCGTCCCACCGGCGCCGTAGGCTTCGCCGGTACTCCAGCCTCCCGAAGGGGCCGCCGTCCCGATGCAGAAGTTCGCGATCGCGTTCTCGCTGGCGATCACCGTCGTCGCCGTCGCCATGGTCGCGCGCACCGCCACCCGGCTGGTGCGCGTGGTCCGGCTCGGCCGCCCCGACCCCGCCCGCTTCGAGCGCCCCGGCACGCGGATCAAGGCGATGCTGGTCGAGACCCTCGGCCACACCCGGATGCTGAAGTGGTCCGGCCCCGGCATCGCCCACTGGTTCGTCTTCGTCGGCTTCATCGGGCTGTTCGGCAGCCTCGTCGAGGCCTATGGCGAGCTGTTCCGCGACGACTTCCACCTGCCGTTCACCGAGGGGCTCGAGGCCTACGGCCTCGCCGTCGAGGCGATCGCGGCGCTGACGTTCCTCGGCATCGTCGCGCTCATCCTCATCCGCCTGGCCAACCGGCCCACCCACGCCGGGCGCCGGTCGCGGTTCGTCGGGTCGACGCAGTGGCAGGCGTACTACGTCGAGGTCACGATCGTCGGCGTCGCGCTCGCGGTGTTCACGCTGCGCGGGCTGCGCGTCGCGATGGGGACGTTCCCGTACGGCCGCGGCAACGTGATCTCGTACTTCCTCGGCGAGCACGTCTTCAACACGATGAACGCCGCCACGCTGCGCAACTGGCTGTACGCCGCGGCGACGTTCAAGATCGCGATCTCGATGCTCTGGTTCATCGTCATCGCCGCGAACATCGACATGGGCGTCGCCTGGCACCGGTTCACGGCGCCGTTCAACATCGGCTTCAAGCGCGAGCCCGGCGGCACCGCCCTCGGCCCGCTGCGCCCGATGGACGTGAACTTCGAGGACCCGCAGGACGACGACGTCTACGGCGCCGGCAAGGTCGAGGACCTCACCTGGAAGCAGCTCCTCGACCTGCCCACCTGCACCGAGTGCGGCCGTTGCCAGTCGCAGTGCCCCGCGTGGAACACCGGCAAGCCGCTGTCCCCCAAGCTCGTGATCCTGTCGCTGCGCGACCACCTGTTCGCCAAGGCGCCGTACCTGCTCGACCCGGAGACCGCGTCCCCCGCGGCCGCCGCGGAGGCGGAGCGGCCGCTCGTGGGGACGTTCGAGCAGGGCGGCGTCATCGACCCGGACGTGCTCTGGTCCTGCACCACCTGCGGCGCCTGCGTCGAGCAGTGCCCGGTCGACATCGAGCACGTCGACACGATCCTCGACATGCGCCGCTACCAGGTGCTGATCGAGTCGTCGTTCCCGAGCGAGGCCGGCGTGATGCTGCGCAACCTCGAGCAGCAGGGCAACCCGTGGGGCCTGTCGCCCAACGCCCGCAACGAGTGGATGGAGGGCCTCGGCTTCGAGGTCTACGTCGCCGACGGCAAGATCCCCGACGACGTCGAGTGGCTGTTCTGGGTCGGCTGCGCCGGCGCGCTGGAGGACCGCTCCAAGAAGGTCACCCGCGCCGTCGCCGAGCTGCTGCACACGGCCGGCGTGCGGTTCGCCGTCCTCGGGTCGCAGGAGGGGTGCACCGGCGACCCGGCCCGCCGCCTCGGCAACGAGTACCTGTTCACCGAGCTCGGCAAGGCGAACGTCGAGACGCTCAACGCCAAGAACGCGAAGAAGATCGTCGCGACCTGCCCGCACTGCTTCAACACCATCGCGCGCGAGTACCCGCAGCTCGGCGGCCACTACGAGGTCGTCCACCACACCCAGCTCCTCGGCCGGCTCATCGACGAGGGCCGCCTCGTCCCCGTGACGAGTGTCGACGCCGACGTGACCTACCACGACCCGTGCTACCTCGGCCGGCACAACCAGGTGTACACGCCCCCGCGCGAGGTGCTCGGCGCGATCGGCGGGCTGCGTTCGACCGAGATGCACCGGTGCAAGGAGCGCGGCTTCTGCTGCGGCGCCGGCGGCGCGCGGATGTGGATGGAGGAGCGCATCGGCAAGCAGGTCAACGTCGAGCGCACCGAGGAGGCGCTGGCCACCGGCGCCGACATCGTCTCGACCGCCTGCCCGTACTGCATGGTCATGCTCTCCGACGCCGTCTCCGCCAAGAAGTCGGAGGGCGCGGCGCCCGAGCACGTCGAGGTGCTCGACGTGGCGCAGATCCTCGCCCGGTCGCTGGTCCGCGAGGACCCGGCGTACCGCGCGGCGCTCGCGCCCGCCGAGCCGTCGCCCGAGGTCGGCGCCGCCGACCCGGCCGCGCTCGCCGGGGCCGGGGAGCCCGCCGGCGGGTCGCCGAGCGCGCCCGAGGTGGGCTGATCGCCCGGCGGGACGACCCGCGGCCCCCGGAGGACGACGAGCCGGAGGGCCGGCACGACCTACGCGACCCGTACGCCGCGGCCGCCGACCGGATGGCCGCCAAGCGCGCCGAGGAGGACGCCGCCGCGCGCGCGACCGCGCCGTCCGCGGCCGACGACGTCCCGGACGCGCTGTACGCCGTGCCGAGCCGCCGCATCGGCCGCAAGCTCGCGCTCGGCCTCGGGCTGCTCCTGCTGCTGATGTGGATCGGTGTCAACCGCCGCCCGAAGCCGCCGTTCCTCGAGGTGAGCTGCACGACGCCGGCGTTCGCGCTGTCGACGCACGAGGTCGAGTTCGCGCACCCGGTGACGTACACCGTCGTCGGGCCGGAGGCGGAGAAGCTCGTCATCGGCGTCGACACGCAGACGTTCCGGCACCTCGACGGTGCCGGCGGCTACGAGCCGGTCCCGCTGCCGGGCACCGACCCGCGGCCGATCATCGCGGCCGGCCACCTGTCGCGGGAGGAGGGGCACCCGATGAAGGGGTGCCGCCGGTCCGGCGTGTTCGCGCTGCCGATCACCCCTGGCCCGCACGTGGTGATCCTCTACGAGCTCACTCCCACCGGCGCCACCGAGGTCGCCCGCCAGGACGTCACCGTCACCCCCTCCGACAACTAGCCCGCTTCCCGGAAGCGCCGCCCGCACGGGGAAGGCGCGGAATGCTTCCCGACGGCGTCGGGACGATCGTCGTGACGGCGTGGGGATCCTGCCGGTGCGCGGGGTGCTGGAGTTCGCGACGGCGCGGCCGCGCCCGTAGCTACCGCTCGAAGTTCCGCCAGTACTGGCTCGGCGTGGGGCCGCGCTGCCCCTGGTACTTCGACCGGGTCGACGCGCTGCCGTACGGGTGCTCGGCCGGGCTGGACAGCCGCACGAAGCACATCTGCCCGACCGGCATCCCCGGGTAGAGGGTGATCGGCAGGTTGGCGACGTTGGAGAGCTCCAACGTCACGTGCCCGGTGAACCCGGGGTCGATGAAGCCGGCGGTGGAGTGCGTGAGCAGGCCGAGCCGCCCCAGCGAGGACTTCCCCTCCAGGCGCGCGGCCAGGTCGTCGGGCAGCGTGACGACCTCCAGCGTCGAGCCGAGCACGAACTCGCCCGGGTGCAGGACGAACGGCTCGTCGTCGCGCGCCTCGACCAGCTCGGTCAGGTCGTCCTGGCGCTGCCTGACCTCGATGTGTGTGTAGCGGCTGTTGTGGAAGACGCGGAACAGCCGGTCGAGCCGCACGTCGATGCTCGCCGGCTGCACGGCCGCCGGGTCGTACGGGTCGACGACGACGCGCCCCGCCTCGATCTCGGCCCGGATGTCGCGGTCCGACAGCAGCATGAGGCGGCAGTCTAGGGGAACGCGCCGGCGCGGCTTGCTACCATCTGCGCTCGCACGACGTGCGGGTGTAGTTCAGAGGCAGAACACGAGCTTCCCAAGCTTGCAACGCGGGTTCGATTCCCGTCACCCGCTCTGATGGACACCGTGTCCTACCTGCGGAAACGCGTTCCCCGACTCCACGCTCGGCCTCCGTGACAGCACGCCGACAGCACGGAGGTCGCAGACATGGCTGGAATCCGCACTCGCACTCGCTCCGACGGCACCGTCGGGTACACCGTCTACTGGCGCCTCGGTGGCACCCGCGCCGGCGCCCAACAGTCGGAGACGTTCGACAGTCGGCAGGAGGCGCGGGACTTCGCGCTGGACGTGGAGGCGGCCGGTCACCAGTGGCCGGCCGGGTGGGTCCGCGGCGTCGGCTACGTCCGGCTCGCCGACGAACCCGCCGCTGCGCCGGAGCCGCATCGGCTGCTCGACTTCGGCCGCGAGTTCGTGGCGCAGCGCACCGGCATCGGCCCGGACACCCGCTCGGACTACCTGAGCCAGGTGCAGCGCCTCGACGGCTGGCTGACCTCGCTCTTCGGGGCCGCGCCGCTGGTCGAGCACCTGAGCGCCGACGACGTGCGGCGGCTGGTGAACGCCCGCGAGGCGGCGGGTGCGGCGCCGAAGACGATCAGCAACTACCACGGCCTACTCTCGGCGATCATGGGCTACGCGGTGGAACGGAACCTGCGCGCGGACAACCCGTGCCGGGGCGCCCGGTTGCCGAAGTCGACGGGCCTGGTCGACGAGGACGGCAGCGAGACGATCACCTTCCTCACCGAGTCCGAGTTCGACCTGATCCACCGCTGCCTCGCGTTCGACCCGGCGGCCCAGGACGTGATCCTCGTCGTGGTCGGGACGGGGCTGCGCTGGGGTGAGGTGAGCGCGTTGCAGGTGCGCGATCTGGAGCTCGACGCGCCGATGCCGTACCTGACGGTACGCCGCGCATGGAAGCACAACGGCCGCGGCGAGCATGCCCGCGCCGGGGCGGGGCGGCGCTACCTGGGGATGCCGAAGTCGAAGAAGGGGCGGCGGCGGATCACCTGCTCGCCGACGGTCGTCGCGGCGCTGCGCCGGGCGGCGGCGGGCAAGGCGCCCACCGACTTCGTGTTCACCGCCCACCGGGGCGGGCCGCTGAACCACATGCACTTCACCGACCGGCGGTGGCGCAAGGCAGTCACGGAGGCCCGGGCGAAGGGCCTGTCCAAGTCACCGCGGTTCCACGACCTGCGGCACACGCACGCGGCGTGGCTGATCTCCGCGGGGGTGCCGCTGCCGGTGATCCAGCGCCGGCTCGGCCACGAGTCGATCAAGACGACGGTCGACGTGTACGGCGGGCTGCTCGACCAAGCGCACGAAGCCGCGGGCGCGGCGATCGAGGCGGCGCTGCATGGGAAGGTGCCGCCGCCGGCCACGCCCCCGTTGAGTGCCGCGTAATGGCGCGCACGGGCGGGGCGGCTCATCTAGTCGCCCCGCCGCGTGCGTACGCGCGGCGGGGTGGGGAAGGGCCACTCCCGCCGCCGCGTCCGGGACGGGCGGGGATTCAGCGCGAATCGGTGCGGTGCGTCGCGTGGACGGCTGGGTTGACTGACACGCCGTTCGACAGCGACGCGGTGACGGTGGTCGCACGGATGCTGCGGATCGCGGACGCGGGCCGTTGGCTCAGCCGGTCCGTGCCCGCTCGACCGCCGCGCGGGCGGCCGCGTCGACGGCCGCGTCGTCCCGCTCGGTGTCGATGTCGACCGAGACGTCCACGACCACAGCGCCCACGCGCGCGACGACGAACACCATCCGGTCCAGGCCGATGCCCGGGATGGTGCCGGTCTCGCTGTAGACGTAGGACTCGTCTCCGTAGCGCAGCCCCGGGTACGGACGGCGCCGCATGACGACGTCGGGTACGTGCTTGCCACCGACGGTGACCTGGCGCGGGAACGTCGGGCAGGATTTCAGTGCGGTGATCAGAGTGGCGACGCGGGCGTGCGCGGCGGCGGCGTCCGGGAAGGCGTAGACGGCCTCGGACACGTTGTCGCCCCGGGTGTTGACCACGGCCTCGGCCCCGCGCGCCTCGGGGACGTCGATCTGCGACGTCGGCCCGCACGGGAGGAACGACACGCGCGGGATCGTGCGCGCGTCGGTCCTCCGGCCGCCGCTGAGGTCCGCCGCGCGGAGGACCAGCGCGGCCGGGTCCGCGGGCGTAGGCGCCTGCGTGGGCGAGGCGGTCGTCGGAGGCGTGGGGGCGGCGCCGTCCGCGCCGCCGTGGCACGCGCAGACCGCGAACGCGAGCAGCACCGGGACCCGTCGCACGCGGTGAGCGTAACGGCGGCAGCACGCGCCGCGCTGTGACCGCCGCTGCTTCTCCGAGGTCTACGCCGGGCGGTTCCAGCTCGGCCAGCCGGTCGGCTAGGCCGCTGAGGGCCGCGGCGCGGAACGGTGCCGGCGGCGGCTGGCCCGTTGCGGTGGCGGCGGGAGGACGGTGGTCTCTCCGGCGGCGATGATCGCGGCGATGTGGTCGGGGGTGAAGCGGACGTGTCGGCCGATGCGGGTGAACGGGACGGCGCGGCGGGTGACCTTGTCGCGCAGGGTGGTGGTGGGGATGTTCAGGTAGGCGGCGGCTTCGGCGATGGTGAACAGCGGCCGGCCGGTGTCGATGCTCATGCGTGCCTGCCTCGTTGCCGGTCGCGTGGGGTGGTACCGCCCCAGATGCCGTCGAGGTCGGGGTAGGTGAGCGCGTAGCCGCGGCACGCGTCGCGCGCGGGGCAGCGCCCGCAGATCCGCTTCGCGGCGCGGGCCACATGCACGGCGCGGTGGTCGGGGAAGAACAGGTCGGGGTCGACCTGGGCGCAGAGCGCGTCGTCGAGCCACGCCAACGCGCGCCGCGCGCCGACCCGGTGGTGGGGGCGCGGCGGTGCTGGGTGGCTGCGAGCGGTTCGGGTGTCGTGACTCATCACTGTTGCTCCGTTCCGGCGTGGTCACGCGACTGGGAGGCGGTGACCGGCGAGGTAGTGGGGGTAGGTGTGTTCCTGGCGCCACCCGGCCGCGGCGGGGTAACGGCGCGGCCGATGGTGGGGACGCGGCGGCACGCATCCGCATCGGGGGCGGACGCGGACGTGGACGCGGAGGGTGAGGACGACGGTCATGGGATCTCCTTGGGAGTGGGTGCGGCGTTGAGCGCGCGGGCGGTGGTGAGGACGGCGGTGATGTAGGCGCGGGTCTCGCGGTAGGGCGGGACGCCGTGGTAGCGGCGGACGGCGCCGAGGCCGGCGTTGTAGGCGGCGAGCATCAGCGCGATCGGGTCGCCGGGTAGGGCGCTGACGGCGCGTAGGAGCGCGCAGTCGTAGCGGGCTTGGGCGGGGATCGCGTCGGCGGGGTTGAACGGGTCGGCGGTGCCGTCGTGGTCACCGTCGACGCCCCAGCTAGCCCAGGTGCCGGGCATGAACTGGGCGATGCCGACGGCGCCGACGGGTGAGCGCGCATCCGCGCGGTAGCCGCTTTCGACCTTGCCTTGGGCGGCGAGCAGCGTCCACGGCAGCGGTGGGCATTGGTCGGCTGCGGCGGCCTGGTAGAGCGCGAGGAGGGACGCCGGCGCGGCGGCCGCCCGCGCGGGTGGGCTGGCGGGGTGGCGGATCACGGCGGCGACGGCGGCCAGGGACGCGGCGCCGAGGGTGAGGACGGCCAGCGCGGCGGCGGTGAGCGCGGCGACGCCGGCGGTGAGGGCTTTCACGGCGCGGCCGCGATTCGCGCTGAATCCGCGGGGGTGGGTACGGGCATGCGCCGAGCGTCGGGAGCGGGGTTGCCCGCTCGTTGACCGGGCGCGGGGTGGGTTGCCCGGTCAGCTCGGCCGGGTTGACCTGACCAGCGTGGGCAATCGGTGCGTGGGCGCGGTCATTGACCGGTCAAGGCCCCCGCTGAGGGTGACCGCTGTTGGCCGCGCGTGGGCGCGGCGGTAACGGAGGTCACGGAGATGGTTGGCGTCCCGGCCGCGGCGCGGATCGCGGCCCAGGTGCACACGACGGTGGACCCGAACGGGTTGCCGGGGCATGTGGTGTTGCAGCAAATGCTCAACGGCTTGATGTTCGTGGGGCTGTTGGGCTGTGCGGCGGCGGTGGTGTTGGGCGGCGCGACGTGGTGGCTGGCGTCGCACGGCGGGAACTACGGCGCCGCCTTGGGTGGGCGGAAGGCGGTGCTCGCCGGGCTGGCGGGGGCGTTGGTGATCGGCGGCGCCGCGCAGCTCGTGAACGCCTTCTACCACCTCGGTCGGGCGGTGCGGTGATGTTCGACTACCCGTACCGAACGGACGCGGGGCGGCGGCGGCGCCGGCTGCTCGCGGTGGTGATCGTCGCCTCGATGGGGTGCGTGGGGGTGCTGGCGGGGGCTGCGGCGCGGCTGTGGGTTGGCCGCCCGGCACGGGTGCCGGTGCTGGTGCCGGTGCCGGAGACGGCGCGGCTGGGGCAGCGGGACGCGGAGGGCGCGGCGGTGGCGGCGCTGCGGGCGACTCCGCTGCTCGGGTCACTGCCGCGGCAGTCGCCGTTCGAGCAGCAGGAGAACCTGCTGCTGGCCGCGCCCGAGGCGCGGCGGCGGCTCCTGGATCAGCTCGGTTCCTGCCCGCCGCCACTGGCCCACACCCCCGGCTGCGACCCGGCGACGGGGTTCGCGGCGGTGTCTACGCTGCGCGCCACCGTGGTGTCGCTGCGCGGCGGCGCGGCGGTGGTGGACGTGTGGGCGGTGGCGGTGAGCGCCGCGGACCCGACCCGGCCGGCGGACGCCGCCTGGTCGACGCAGCGGCTGACGCTGACCTGGCGGGACGGCGCCGGGTGGCTGGTCACCTCGATGCGCTCGTCGCCGGGGCCGGTGGCGGTGACCGGGCAGCCGCCGACCGGGGCGGGGCCGATGGCGACGCCGCAGCGCGGCGCGACGGCCGGGGACCTGACGTGACCGCCGCGGCGGCGGCGGTGGACTGCGGGTCGCTGCCGCCGGTGCTGCAAGCCGCCTGCTACGGCGCCCGCCTCGGTGGCCCGGGTGGGCTGGTGCCCGCGGCCGCATCGGGGGTGGTCGACGCGGCGGCGCAGTCGGTGTTCGCCGGCGCGGTCGCGTTCGTCGTCGACGGCGCGGTGTGGCTGCTCACCTGGGTGGGCGCGCTGCTAGAAACGTCGACGCGGGTCGACGTGCACGCCGCCTGGTTCGCCGCGCACTACCGCGTGATGGTCGGCCTCGCCGCGTCGGTGTGCGCCCTGTTCCTGCTGCTCTCCGCGGCGGGCACGGTGGTGCATCAGGACCCGCGCCGCCTCGGCCGGCACGCCGCGTCGGTGGCGGCGGCGGGGGTGGGCAGCGGGTGCGTGGTCGCGTTGACGGGGCTGCTCCTCGCGGTGACCGACGAGTTGTGCGCGGCGGTGACCGGCGGCACCCGCACCGATTTGGCGCGGGCGCTGCACGGGCCGGCGGCCGCGCTGACCGGCATGGCCGGGGGGAGTGTGCTGCTGGGCCGAAGCAGGGTGCCGATGTTCGCGGTGCTGCTCCTCGCGCTGCTGATCGCGGTCGCGTGCCTGGTGATCTGGCTGGAGCTGCTGCTGCGCTCCGCCGCCGTGTATGTGGCGGTGCTGTTCCTGCCGCTGGCGCTGGCGGGGCTGGTGTGGGAACCGACCCGGCGGTGGGCGGCGCGGCTGGCCCGCACCCTGGTCGCGTTGATCCTGTCGAAGTTCGTGATCGTGGTGATCCTCACCACCGGAACCAGCGCGCTCGCCAGCGGGTCGGACGGGGCGTCGGGGGTGCTGGCCGGGGCGGCGATGCTGCTGGTGGCGATGTTCTCGCCGTTCCTGGTGTTCCGCATCACCGGCGTGTTCGACGACGCCGGTGGGCACGCCGCCCTCGACGGGGTCCGGTCCCGCGGCATGTGGCACACCATCTACGCGGGCAGCTCACTGCTGCGCACCGCGCAGTCGATGCGGCAACGCAGCGCGGCGGGCGGCGGCCGCGCCGCGACCAGCAGCGGCGGACGGACCGCGACCCGCGGCGGGGTGACCCGCGCGCTCGCCTCCTCACCGGTCGCGCTCGTCGCGGTTGGGGCGTTCACCGCCGGACGGAAGGTGGCCGGCGCCGCGCGGCGCACCGCGCAGACGGCGGGCGCGATTCACCGTGAATTCCGCCGACCCCGACCGGGGGCGTCGTCGTGACCGAGAACCCGCAGACGGTGGTGCTGTCGCTCGGCGCCGGTGTGCAGTCCTCGACGCTTCTGCTCTTAGCGGTCGAGGGCGTGTTGCCGAAGCCGGATCTGGCGGTTTTCGCCGATACCGGCTGGGAGCCGCGGGTGGTCTACGACCACCTTGCGCGGCTCACCGCTGTCGCCGCCGAGGCCGGTATCCCAGTGGAACGGGTGAGCAGCGGAAACCTCCGCGACGACCTGCTGCACGCTGAGCGGAGATTCGCGTCGATCCCGTACTACGTGCGCAACCCGGACGGGTCGCAGGGGATGGCCCGGCGTCAGTGCACGTCGGAGTACAAGGTGAAGCCGATCAAGGCGCGGGTCCGCGAGCTACTGGGGTACCCGCATCCCCAGCCGGTACCGCGCTGGGTGTTCGCCGAGCAGTGGGTGGGGTTCTCGACCGACGAGGTGCACCGGGTCGACGGCGGTAAGCACACGCCGCGGTACCTCCGGTCCCGGTATCCGCTGCTGGAGCTTGGCATGTCACGCCGCGACTGTGAGCGTTGGCTGCGCGCTCGCGGCTGGGCCGCGACCAAGAGCGCGTGCATCGGGTGCCCATATCACGGCAATGCGGTGTGGCGCCGGCTGCGTGACAACAGCCCCGCGGAGTGGGCCGAAGCGGTCGCGTTCGATGAGGCGATCCGCGCGGGCGGCGCGCGCGCTCACCCCCTCAAAGGGGAAGCGTTCCTGCACCGCTCCTGCGTGCCGCTTGGCATCGCCCCGATCGACCATGTGACAAGTAATGAATGGCGGGAGCGGCAGGTCGACCTTCGTGACCTGCTGGCGGAGGACGGCGACCCGGACGGCTGTTCACCATTCGGGTGCCGCAGCGGATCTCCCGTCAACGGCTCCCGGCCGGCACTCGAAAGCAGCGGCGAGCGTCCGGGGGGAACGTCGTGACCGAGAACCTGGCGAAGGTGCTGTTCGGGCCGCGGCCGCGGCGCGGCGTGGTGCTGGGGCTGCGGGTGCCGCAGCTCGCTGTCCTCGTCGCCGGCGGCGCGGTGGCGACGGCGCTGCTCGGCCGGGGCCCGGCTGGGTCCCTCGCCGCACTCGTGGTCGCGGTCACGGCGGCCGGGGTGGCGCTGCTGCCGATCGGTGGGCGGCACGGTGACGAGTGGCTGCCGGTGTTGGCCCGCTACGCGACCCGGCCCCGCACGGCGCGGCGGCGCGTCGGCGCGCCGCCGGGCGGCGCGGCTGTTCTGGAGGTGCCGGGGGCGCGGCTGGAGCTGACGGCCGTCGAGGTGGCGGGTGGGCGGCGGGTCGGGGTGGTCGTCGACTCGCGGCGGCGGACGGTGACGGCGGTGGCGGCGCTGCGCGGCGCCGGGTCGCTGGCGCTGCTCGAACCCGGCGAGCAGTGGCGGCGCGGGCAGGGGTTCGCGGCGCTGCTCGCCGCACTCGGTCGGGACGGCGCGGCGGTCTTGCAGGTGCAGTGGGTGCACCGGACCCGCCCGATGCCCACCGTGGAACTGGACCGGGTCGCCGCGCCAGTGGCGCCGTCGCGGTGGGCGGCGGCCGACGCCTCCTACCGGGGACTGCTGGACACCGTCGGCGGGGAGCTGGTGCGCCACGACATGTTCCTCACGGTCACCGTCCGCGGCCGCGCCGGGGATCTCGACCCGCTGCTGCGCGAGTTGGCGACGGTGCAGGACAGCGCCGACGCGGCGGGCATCACCGTGACGGGGTGGCTGCCGCCGCGGCTGCTCGGCGCGGCGGTGCGCACCGGGTACGACCCCGGCGCCGTGGCGGTCGTCGCGGCGCGCGACGACGACCCGGACACGGCCGGCGTGCACCCCGGGGTAGCCGGGCCGGCGGCGACCCAGGAGGGGTGGCGGTGGTTCGCGTGCGACGGGGCGGTGCACGCCACGTACTGGGTCGCGGAGTGGCCGCGGGTGCCGGTCGCGGTGGACTTCCTCGCGCCGCTGCTGGTCGAGCTGCGGTGCGCGCACACCGTCGCGGTGGTGGCGCAGCCGCTGTCGTCGCGGGCGGCGCAGCGCGCGACCCGCGCCGCCCGCGCGACTGACCTGGCGGACGCGGACCTGCGGGCGCGGCTGGGGCAGCTCGACGGCGCGCGGGACGACGCGCAGGCCGACGCCGCGGACCAGCTCGACGCGGACCTCGCCGCCGGGCACACCCTGTTCCGGTTCCACGGCCTGCTCACCGTCACCGCCCCGACCCCCGACGCGTTAGCGGCGGGCTGCGCGGAGGTGGAGCAGGCGGCGGCGCGGGCGCACCTGGACCTGCGCCGCCTCTACGGGCAGCAAGCCGAGGCGTTCACCTGGACCCTGCCGGTCGGGGTCGGGCCATGACCGGCCGGCTGCCGTGGCAACTCGCCAGCACCGCCCAGCTCGCCGCCGCCCACCCGTGCCCCAGCGGCGGCGGCCCCGACGTGCCGGGCGCGCTGATCGGCGTCGACCAGCACGGGGCGCCGTTCTGCTTCGACGCGTTCGCCCTCTACGCGGCGCGGCGGTTGACGAACCCGAACATGCTCGTCGTCGGGGAGATCGGCGCCGGGAAGTCGGCGCTGGTCAAGACGCTGCTGTGGCGGCAGCAGGCGTTCGGGCACGCCGCGTGGGTCGCCGACCCGAAAGGCGAGTACGGGCCGCTCGCCGCCGCGTCCGGCGTCACCCCGATCCGCCTCGACCCCGCCGGCGGCGCGCGGCTCAACCCGTTCGACAACGACGACCACACCACCCCGGCGCAGCACGGGCCGCTGCTCGCCGCGCTCGCCGCGACCGCGGCCGGGCGGCCGCTGCGCCCCACCGAACACGCCGCCGCCGACGTGGCGCTGACCGCCGCCGCCCGCCGCGGCCCGCTCCTGCTCCCCGCCGTCGTCGACGCCCTCCTCGACCCGGCCGAACCCGACGCCGCCGGGCTGCACCTGAGCGTCGACCGGCTCGCCGACGAAGGCCGCGACGTCGCGCTGGCGCTGCGCCGGCTGTGCCGCGGTGACCTCGCCGGGCTGTTCGACGGACCGACGACGGTGCGGCCCCGCCACGACGACCCGCTCGTCGTCCTCGACCTGTCCGCCATCTACCAGCGTGCCCGCGACGCGCTGCCGCTCGCCATGACCTGCGCCACCGCCTGGTTACAGCACGCCGTCACCGCCGCCACCGCCCCGCACCGCTACGTCGTCCTCGACGAGGCGTGGGCGCTGCTCGCGCATCTGGACACCGCCCGCTGGCTGCAACAGTCCACGAAACTCGCCCGCGCCCGCGGTGTTGCGCACCTCATCGTGCTGCATCGCCTCTCCGACCTCACCGCCGCCGGCGACGCGCACTCCGAAACCGTCGCGCTCGCCCGCGGGGTGCTCTCCGACACCGGCGTCCGCGCCCTCTACCACCAGCCGCACAGCGAACTCGCCGCCGCCGCGACGCTGCTCGGGCTCAGCGACGCCGAAGCGGCGATCCTGCCCCACCTCGACCCCACCATCGGACTCTGGCTCATCGGCGACGCCCACCAGCTCGTCGCGCACCGCCTCGCCCCCGCCGAGCGGCCCATCGTCGACACCGACGACCGGATGATCGGCGACACCGCGTGAACCCCCGATCCAACCTGAATCACAAGCCCGCCGGCGACGCGGACACCACCGCCGCGCTGGTCGTCCTCGCCGCCGCCGCAGTCCTCCTACTCGCCGCGGCGCTTACCTGGGCGGCCGGCACCGGGGCGGCGCTCGCCACCGGCCGCGGCTGGCCCGCCCTCCCGGCCGGGGACGCGCCCGGCGCACTGCTGCGCCTCCCCCACCACCTCACCGACCCGGCCGCGGCGTGGCCCGACCCCTACCGGCGCCACCTGCCCGGCCCGGTGCCCTACTACGCCGCGGCGCTCACCCTGCTCACCGCCGCTGGACTGCCGGCCGCCGCCGCGGCGCGGCGCTACCGCAGCCGGACACCGCAACGCCGGGCGCAGCCGTGGGCGCGCCGCGCCGAGGTTCGGCCGCTGCGCGTCCACGGCACCGCGGAGCCGGGACGGCTGCTGCTCGGGCAGCTCGGCCGCACCCGCCTCGCCGCGGAACCGCACCGCTCACTGCTCGTCTGCGCGCCCACCCGCGCCGGCAAGACGACCCGCATCGTCATACCGAACGTGCAGGCGTGGAACGGGCCGGTGCTAGTCACCAGCGTCAAACCGGACGTGCTACACGCCACCGCCGACGCCCGCGCCGCCCGCGGCCCGGTGCTGCTGTTCGACCCCACCGGCTCCACCGGGATCGACAGCGTCAAATGGAGCCCGCTGCTCGGCTGCACCACCTACGCCGACGCCGAGCGGGTCGCGCGCTGGCTCACCGACGCCGCCGCCGAGAACCGGTCCTCGGACAACGCCCGCTTCTGGGAACAGCTCGGCGCGAAACTCCTCGCGCCGCTGCTCTACGCCGCCGCCGGCACCGGCCGCCACATGATCGACGTCGCCCGCTGGGTCGACCGCCGCGCCACCGCCGAACCCGAAGCCGCCCTACTCGGCCTCGGCGACCCCGACGCGCTCGACGCGTGGGCCGCCAGCCGCGCCCGCGAAGAACGGCAACGGGAAAGCGTCTACGCCACCGCCGAAACGGTGCTCCGCGCCATCACCAGCCCCAGCGTCCGGGCCACCACCACCATCCGGCCCGAGGACCACGCCGACGAGCGCGTGTTCGACCCGGCGACGTTCCTCGACCGCGCCGCCACCCTGCACGTCGTCGCGCCGCCGCACGAACAAGACCGGCTCCGGCCCCTGTTCGAGGCGATCGTGCAGACCGTGCTCCGCGAGGCCGTCACCCGCCACCTCGCCACCGGGCAACCGCTCAACCCGCCGCTGCTCGTCGTCCTCGACGAAGCCGCGAACATCGCCCCGCTGCGCGACCTCGCCCGCCACGTCAGCACCTGCGCCGCGCTCGGCGTCACGTTCCTCACCATCTGGCAAGACCTCGCGCAACTCCACCACCTCTACGGCGCCGAAGCCCGCACCATCGCGAACAACCACACCGGGCGGCTGTTCCTCGGCGGCAACGCCGACCTCGACACCCTCACCACCCTGTCGCAGACCATCGGCGACACCACCCGAACCCGCGCCAGCACCACCATCGCCGCGCGGCACCGCTCCACCACCTACGCCGAACACACCGAACGCGCCGCCCCCGCCGACCAACTCCGCCAACTCCCCCTCGGCCAGGCGCTCCTCCTCTACGGAGGACTCCCACCCATCCGCGTCCGCCTGCCGCGGCCCTGACCCCGATTCAGCGCGAATCGGTGCGGCGCACTGACCTGGGGGTCACGGTGGGTCACGCCGTCGTCGGCCGACGGCGTTGAGGAACAGCCCGATCAGCACGACCCCGGTCACTGCCTCGCCGGCCACGAGGTAGCGGGCGTTGTCGCTGACCGGCACGATGTCGCCGTAGCCGACCGTCGTCACGGTCATGGCGCTGAAGTACAGCATCCGCCCGAACCGCTGCGTGGCGGCCGTCGGGTCACCGGCGTGCGCCTGGCGGAGCCGGCGGAACTCGTTCACCAACCCTGGACTCGCCGGAAGGTCCCAGTGCCGATAAACAATGGCGGCCTCCGACAGGTGGTGAATGTGCGGGGCCAAGCTGGCAAGACACGCTGAGCCGGCGGCGTCGGTGGGCTCGAATGCCAGCCACGCTATGCCAGGTTCGGCAGGGGGTGCCAGCGTCGGCCAGTCCTCGTATGAATGTAGGACCCCGTGACACTCAAGATCGGTGTGGGGGAAGAGTAGGCCGCCGCTTATCAGGGTGATGGTCAGCGATGGGTTGCTGCCGTCGGCCTGCCACATGACGTCGCCAACGAGCACGAAGTACCTCTCCTCATCACCCGTTCTCGTCGCGTTATATGCCACGTCCTGCAACTGCCAGTCGAAGTGCTGGTCGGCGGCGCGCAGGATGCCGGGTTCCCGGGCCAGGGTGGATTGGGTGAAGGCACCGTCCATGCGCGTGTAGCCCGCCGCGAACGCCGGGATGAGCGCCAGGTACGACAGGCCCCAGACGGCCGGTGATCCGAGCAGCCGATGATGCAACTTGTGGCGCGGCGCGTGCCGCCGGCGACGGAAGATCCACCGCGTCCGCGACGTACGGCCCTCGGCAACCGGCGACCGGCGCCGCCACCGCAGTCGCCGGTCAGTCCGCTCACGCTGACGCACACGGCAGACTTCGCCAATGTCTTGGGGCGCTCCTTGCGGATCGCGCTGAGTCCCGGCGGGAGCCGCATTTCCCTTGAATCGCGGTACAGCTCGTCGGCGGTGGCTCCTGCTGCGATCTCGATCTTGTTGTCGTGACCGGGCTCCCACAAAGGGCGGATTCAGCGCGAATCACCCTGTCCGGCGCTGGCGCGGGGACGCGCCCGGGGCCGGTAGGCTCGCCCGGATGTGACGCCGCCGGTTGGAGTCGCGTTAGGCGGCGCGGTGCCAGGCGAAGGTGTCGGGGATTCCGTTGGTGTCGTCGGGGACGAGGTTGGGCGCGGCGCTGCTGAACGCGACGACGGACCCGTCGTCGCTGACGGTGGGTTCGATGGCGTTGAGGGTGGCTTGGACGCCGTCGTTGGAGAGGGAGAGGAGTTGGTGCGCGCCGGTGGTCCGGTCGGTGAGGTACACGTCGCGGCCGCTGTCGTTCGTCACGGCTGGGGTGAGGTCGATGGGGCCGAGGTTGGTGGCAGCGCTTTCGTACGTGATCCAGCGGCCGTTGGCGCTGATCGCGGGGTTCGCGGAGAACTGGTCGGCGGGCAGCCCGCCGAGGCCGGTGGTGACGCGGCGCAGGGTGCCGGCGATCCGGTCGTAGAGGTAGATGTCGGGGGTGAGGTCGGGCTGGAGTTCCCGCCCGGCGGCGGTGGGGTCGCCGGGGACGAGGTTGTTGGCTTTGGACTGGAACACGATGTAGCGGCCGTCGCCGCTGAGGGTACGGTTCCCGCCACGATCAAAGTCGCTGAACGTCGTTTCGTTGTCCGCAGCCCAGCCCTCGGCGGAGCGGGAGATCATCCGGGTGCGCTTGGTGATCCGGTCGTAGAGAAAGACCTGGGTGAACCCTTCGCCGTTGAGGAACTGTCGGTGGAACGCCCATTCGGGTCCGTAGTCGGTGGTGTCGAAGATCGCCGCGTCGGCGGTCTGGAAGGTGATCCAGCGGCCGTCATCGGAGATCGACGCGTTGACCTTCTCGAAGCGGTGCGCGCGTGGGTGCGCGGAGCCGACCCGTTCGGTGCGGCCGGTGGTGAGGTCGCGGACGTAGACGTCCTGGACGAGGTTGTCGCCGTGACCGAGGGGGTCGTGCGGGACGAGGTTCGAGGCGCCGGATTGGAACACGACGTAGCGGCCGTTGCCGCTGATCGCGGGGTACTGCGCGTACGCGTTGTTCGGTTTGCCGTTGTAGCCGACCGAGACGGGGATGGTGCGGTGGCGCAGCCGGTCGCGCACGTACACGGCGAGCGTGTTCCCTGCTGGCTTGAAGCCGGGTACGAGCTGCCCGCAGCTGGTGAACGCGACGAACCGGCCGTCGCGGCTGACGGAGCTGGTTACCGGCGCGTCGGAGCCCTCCAATGTGGGGCAGCCGTGGGTGTCGGCGCTGACGAGTTCGGTGCGCCCGGTAGCGAGGTCCCGGGCGTAGACGTTGTAGCCGAGGCCGCCGTACCGGGCGGTGAGGCCGCAGTCCGCGGTGAGGCCACTGTCGTTGGAGGTAAAAGTGAGCAGGCGGCCGTTGCCGGACAGCGCAGGGTGGTCGGCGTAGCCGTACTGGGCGGTGCCTTGGCCGCCGCTGCTGCTCACTGATGCCCGCTCCAGTCGCCCGCTGGTCAGCGGCGGCGCGGCGCGGGTCGCGGGCGCGGCGGCGGCCACGGCGGCGAGGGCCGCTGCCGTGGCGAGGTGCGCTACCGCGCGCCGCATGGTTGATCGTCCTCCGTGGCGGAGCCGGGCCGGCCCCTGGCATGTGCTTTCGACGGCGCCGGCCCGGCTCCCTGCCGTCAGGCTCCGGTGTCGGTGCTGCTCGTTGTCGTTGTGGTTCCGGTGACGGTGCAGCCGCTGGTCGCGCGGGTCTGCCCGTCGAGGTAGCTGGCGTTCGCCGTCCAGCAGACCTCGGCGGTCTCCCCGGCCGCGGGGTCGAACGAGGCGGACGCCGGGTCGGTGACGGCCGCCTGGGCGGTGGCCGCGTCACCGGGCGCCGCGGTGTAGCTGCGGACGGGGTTGCCGGCGGCGTCGTGGACGGTGAGGGTGCAGCCGCTGATCGTCGTGGCGGTGGCGTCGGGTGACGCGGCGGCGGCGCAGCGGAACCCGTAGCCGGTGCTCGCCGGGTTCGTCGCGTCGCTGTCGTTGACGCCTTCGTGCGGCGCCGCGCTCACGGCGGCGTCCCCGACGACCGTGTGGTCGGCGAGCGGGTTCGGCAGCACGAGCACCGTGACGGTCACCGGGTCGCCGAAGTAGGCGCTGTAGAGGCCGCCGGCGTTGCGGCGGATGTCGACGACGGGGCGGAACTGCTCGGTGATGAGCGCGCCCCACCACTTCGAGCCGGTGGGGGCGCGCAGCACCACGTCGAACACGACCTGCTGCCCGGGCCGGGCGGTGTCGGTGTTCACCGTGGCGCGGCACCGGGAGCAGGCGGTGCTCTTGGGCCAGGTAGCGGAGTCGTACAAGTCGCTGCTGTGCCCGTCCCGTCCGGCGGTGCCCAGGTAGACGACCTCGTTCGGGTACCAGGGGGCGGTGCGGGCGACGGTGTAGGCGAAGTGGACGGTCTGGGCGCCGCCGGCCGGGATGAGCAGCGGCGTGCCGACGCTGCCGGTGGCGGCGGCGACGGCGGTGGCGCCGAAGTTGCTGGTGGAGCGGGTGAGGGTGATCGCGGACCCGGACATCCACGGGCCGCCGTCGGCGACGAGGCGGAACGCGTCGGTGCCGCGGCTGCCGCCGGGGATCGACCCGTCGGGCTTGTACCGCAACCCGAAGGTGCCGGTGGAGCTGGACGGCGCGAAACCGGCGGGTTCGACGACCCCGAGACGGCCGGCGGAGAGCATCGTGGCGCGGCGGCAACTCAGCCACGGGTTACTCGCGTCGCGGGACGGGTCGGCGCTGCCGCCGACCGGCGGGTCGGCGACCGGACTGCACTGGTCGACGGCGCCGCTGCTCTGGTCGACGACACCGAGGCGGGTGGCGTGCGCGCCGCTGGCGAACCACGGCATGTTGCCGGTGTTCGTCACGGCGACGGCGCCGCTGGTGTAGCGGTGCCCGCGGGTGTACGTGCCGTCCGGCTCGGTGTGCGGGCGCGTCTTGGTGACGACGCGGTAGCTGTACCGGGGAGTGAACCCGCCGTAGGTGCAGCCGCCGGTCGCTCCGTCGTTGGACCACAGGTAGGTGACGCCGTTGGGGCCGACGGGCAGGTTCGCGCACAGGTCGGCGTTCTCCTGGCCGCGGCCGTCGAGCCACGCGTCGAGGTGCGGGTCGGTGACGGTCTCGGCGTACTCGTGGGACGCGACCTGCCGGAGCCCGTTCGAGGTGCCGCCGACGACGGTGCCGCATCCGTAGGTCCAGTCGTAGACCGGGGTGCGGCCGGGGAAGTTGATGCCGCTGTAGGCCATGTACTTCGTGCCGCCGCTGGTGCCGCCGCCGACCGTGGCGTAGGTGTGGAAACCGCACGGGAACCGCTGCTCGCCGCTGCTGACGAGCGGCGAGCCGGGCTGGAGAAACACCATGAACTGCGCGTCGGTGCTGATCGGCCAGCGATTCGCCTTCGCCGCCCGCAGCGCCTCCGCGGCGAGGTCACCGGACTGCGTGACCGCCGGCGGGCTGCTGGTGTCGACCCACGTGCCGCCGACGCGCATCGTGGCGGACACCGCGCCGGTGCTGTCGTAGTGCTGGCTCAACACGGCCTGGAAACCGCTGCTGTTCATGCTGGCGAACATCGCCGCGATGTCGCCGCGGTAGCCGGTCAGCGCCGGCCACTTCGGCCCCCAGAAGATCGGGTACACCACGGGGTGGTGCTGCACGGCGCCACCGTTCCAGCGCAGCGGCGGCGCGCAGGGTTCAGCGTTGCGGGTGTAGCAGCGGCCCTTCACGACACCGGTCGCGTCGAGGTCGCCGACCGCCGTGAGCGCCCCGGCCGTCGCCGTGGCGCTGGCGCCGGGGGCCGCGGCGGGGGGCTCGTCGTGGGTGACCGGCGCGGGCGCGGCGGTGACGTCCTCGGCGCTGATCTCCCACTCGGGCGCGCCCACGTGGACGCCGCCGCCGGCGTCGGCGGCGAGCAGGGCGTCGAGCGTGTCGTGCAGCTCGGTGGCGGCGTCCCCGGTCGCCGCCAACGCTGCCCCGGCGTCAGCCACGCCCGCGACCTGTCCGCCCAGCGCGATGAGGAGCTGGTCGCCGTCGGCGAGCGCGGCGTGGATACGCGCGGTCGGCAGGATCGGCAGGGGGCGGGAGAGGACGACCTGGGCGGCGCCCACGGTGTCGAGCAGGTCGGCGGGCGTCGGTAGGCCGGTGACGACCTCGTCGGCGACGGCGCCGGCCTGAGCCGCGACCGCGGTCGCGACGGCGCTCAGCCCATCGACGACCGCGGCCGGGTCCGTCGGTTGGACGGTGCCGATCGCGTCGGTGCGCACCCACGTCGTCGCCTGCACGGCGCTGACGCGCAGCGCGTCGAGGGCGACCGCGGCGCCGCCCGCCCAGGCGGTGAGCGTGGCGAGGGCCTGGTCGAGGTCGACCTGCGGCAACGCGGCGCGCAGCGCGGTGCTCCGCTGGGCGGACAGGGACGTGCGGTAGTCGTTGAGGGTCGCGACGTCGCGCTGCGCGCTGTTCGGTGTCGCGGCGTCGATGAGGTGGGTGAGGTCGGCGACCGCGGTGAGGGCAGGCAGCCAGGCGGTGACGTCGGTGCTGGCGGCCAGCGGTGTCGCCTCGGCGGCCAGGGCCGGCGGCGGCAACACGGCGGTGACGCACGCGAACGCCGCAGCGGTCAGCGTGAGCGTCGCCGCCCGGCGCCGCCACCTGGTGCGGATGAGTCTGCTGGACATGGTGTAGGGCCTCCCTGATCCGTGGTGGAGGCGCCGACCGCGAAAGGCGACGAACGCTGCGCATCCGCGCAGCGACCCCCGTCTGTCGTTCGCCGCCTCATTGCACGTACAACGGCGGCCACGCCGCCGCCCCGTGTGGCGGCACCGATTCGCCCGTCGGTGTCGCGTCTCCTGCGCGTGATGGTGCAACCGGCGCCGACGCGCCAGTGTCCGCGTCGTGGCGTGGTGCGGACGTGAGGACGCCGTTGCGTCCGGTGAACACCCGGTGCGCTGGCAGGTACCCGCCTGGGTGCTCGGGTTGGTGCGCGACGAGGACGCTCGTGTCCTCCCGGTCCGTGGTGACCGTGATCGCGGCCGTCGCCTCGGCGCGTGCCGCCCGGTTGAGGGTGTCGAGGAGCCCGTCGACGAGGAGCAGCCGGGGCCGCGCCGCGACCGCGACCGCCAGGGCGAGCAACGCGGCGTCGTCGGGGTTGAGCGACGAGGAGGCGCGGTCACGTCGCGCGGCGAGGGTCGGGAACCGGTCGAGGACCTGTGCGATCCGCCGCGCCCGCGCCGCCGCGTCGCCGTTCCAGGGCTGGTGTCGCGCCGCGCCGAGCGCGAGCCACGCGGTGACGGGCGCGGCGTTGGGCGCGGCGGGGGTGGCGACGTACTCGACGCCGGCGCGGCGACGCTGGGCGGGGGTGAGGGTGAGCAGGTCGGTGTCGTCGTTGAAGGCGGCCGATGCGCCGATGGGGGGCAGGGCACCGGCGAGAGTACGGAGCAGCACCGACCCGGTTCGGTCACCGTGAATCACGATGATCGCACCGGTCGGTACGTCGAGGTCCAGCCACCCGACCGCGCCGGGGCGCAGCCGCACGCCGACCGACCGCAACGCGATCACCAGACCTACCTCGCTCACCGTGTGCGTCCGGCGCGTCGATGTGGCGCCGTCACCCGGGACACCGCGCGACCCCCCGGATTTGGGACACCGGCGCGGATTCAGCGCGAATCAGCGGCCGTACCCACCGCGCCGCTGGGGGGTGAGCTGCCGGGGCGATGTGTCAGGTATCTGACAGATCCGGCCGTCCGGCGGGGTCACCCTCGACCACATCGGTAGTAGGGGGAGGCGGCCGGCATGGACCGCACCAAGCAGTGGAGGGTGGCGGACCGGCACCGGGTGGAACTGGTCCGCTACCTGACGGCCCGCACCGGCGCCGCGGACATCGCCGAGGACGCCGCCGCGGAAGCGATCGCGGCCGCCGGGTCCGCTCATCTCCGCGACGAGCAGCACGCGCAGGCGTGGCTGCGCCGCGTCGGCTGGCATCGCTGCGTGGACGAGTTCCGGCACCGCCGCACCCCGGAGTCGCTGTCGCGGGTCGCGGCGCCGTCGTCGACGCCCAGTGCGGAGGAGGTCGCCCTTGAGCATGACCTGGCGGTCCGGGTCCGGGCCGCGGTGGCGACGTTGCCGCCGCAGCAGCGCGTGGTCGTCACCGCCTACGCGCAGGGTGAGACGGTGCGGGTGATCGCTGCGCGACGGCGGCAGACCGTGAAGGCGGTGGAAGCGCAGCTCACTCGCGGGCTGGCGCGGGTGCGCGACGCGCTCAACGCGGGGGTCGCCGTGGTGTCGGGTCGGCTGCGGCTTCGCCGCGCTGCCGCGGTGTCGGCGGCGTCGATGGTCGTCACGGTCAGCGCCGCGCTGTGGCTCGGCGCGACCATCCCGGCGCCGGCCGCCACCTCCGGCGCGGCCGCCCACCCGGTGCGGTCGGACGCGTCCGGCGCTGTCGTCCGCGTCACCCACCGGGAGCGCACGCCAGCGGCGCGCCCGCAGTCGCCGGCGCCGCCGCACCGGCGGCCGCACCGCACGCCTGCCGTCCACCGGGCGGGGCACCGCGCGGCGTCGACGCTGCTCGCCCCGCCCGGGGTCACGGGTCCGGCCGGTATCTCGGTCCAACCGGGCAGCGTGGATCGGGACGGCGGCCGTCTCGGTGACGGGTTCGTCGCCGACGTGCTCGCCTGCATCGGGCATGGCGTGCGGGTCGAGGAGCAGCGGGTGTCGTGTCGGCCCGACGCCACCGTCTACATGCTGTAGCCGACGACGATGCCTTCGCTGCCGGGCTGCCACTTGAAGATCGCGGAGATCGGCGTCGGCGGGTCGACGTCGCTGCGGTAGGTGAACAGCACGTCGTAACTTCCGGTGTCGGCGCCGTTCTTCGGCACCGTCCAGCAGACCTGCGCGGTCGGCTGCGTCGCCGTCGACGTCGTGTAGTTGATCGCGGTGCCGTTGCTGCGCGCGCCGGTGAACTCGATGGTCCACAGCGGCCCGGTCGTGGGCGGGACCCGCAGTTCGCCGTTGCCGCAGATGGTCTGTCCGCTGGTGGTGAACGACGCGGTGAACCACATGTGCGGCCGTTCCACCTGGGGCAGCGGATCGGTGTCCGCGTGGGCGCCGTGGGCGGTGAGGAGGGTTCCGGCGGCCGTGGACGCGACGAGCACGACGCGGGCGACGCGCATGGAGAACCTCCGGACGGGTCAGCCTCCCGGCGGCGGGGGGAGGGGAACATCGTAATGCGGGTCCCCGTCGGTTCGGCACTGTACGGCGTCCTGCTGCTCGGGCACCCACGGGCAGACGGGGGCGACCTCTTCCTGGACCTCGAATCCGGGCACCGCGGAGACGCTGAGCACGTCGGCGTTCACCGGTGACGTGGTGCAGGTCGGCTGTCCGTCGATCGGCACGCACGCCCCGACCTCCCCGTCGGGCAGCGCGCCCGGCAGTCGCGGCAGCCGCACGCCGGTCACGAGCCGGCGGGCCGCTGCTGCCGGTGCCCGGCGCAGCAGCCGGCGCGCGGTGCGGGTCACCCCCACCGCGTCGCCGGTCGCGACCGCGGCGGCGGCGTCGCCGACACCATCGAGGACCCGGGCGACGGCGCGGGGGACCCGGTGCAGCGAGATCGGCACCGGCAGTGGCTGTGTGGCGACGGCGGTCATGAAGACGCCGACCAGCGCCGCGTTCGCCACCGCGACCATCGCCGTCGACACCGCCCCGGGTGCGGCCGACCGGCGCCGAAGCCGGCCCCGCAGCGCGGCGAGGAACGCGGCGATGAGCCCGCCCCGTTGGCGCACGGCGTGCAGCGCCCGCGTCACCCGTTTCCGCGTCGCGGCCTCGGTCAGTCCCGTCTCGTCCGCGAGTTGGGAGTACGGCGCGGCGTCCACGTAGCGGCGGCGCAGCAACTCCTGCACCTCGGCGGGCAGCTCCTCGTAGGCCATGACGACGCGCGTCGCCGCGGTGACCCGCGGGGTCGCCCATAGCGAGACCGCGCCGTCCGGCGGATACGGGACCAGGGCCGGGCGGCGCCGCGCCCGCCGCCGCGCGTCCGTCGCCGCGTGACGTGCCGCGGTGAACAGCAGCGCGCGCCGGTGGTCGTCGTCAGTCAGCGCCGCCCACGACCGGTACACCGCGAGGTAGGCGCGCTGCGCCACGTCGTCACACTCGCTGCGATCCACGTACGCCAGTGACGACAGGAAGCGGTAGAGACCCGCGACCGTCTCGGCGTGGAACTCCTCGAACTCGCGCCCGATCCCCCGCGCGGTCTGACACGCGACCACCGACTGCCCCTTCACGTCCACGCCGCAGGCTGCGGCCACCCGCACGTCGGGGCATGACGTGCGGCCGATTCATGCCACGTGACAGTCTCACGCACCAGCGCGGTACTGCTTTCACTAGCGGCCGTGGAACTTGTGCCGCTGACACAAGTTCCACGAGCGTCCACCCCCCGACCGGGTAGATCCTCGACGGAGCGCCACCTCCCCCCGGTGGCGCTCCCCGCCCGTCGGCGAAAGTCCGCACTCCTTCGCCGAGGTGTCCCAAAAGGCGCCCCCGCGGCGGTGTCACGGGTGGGACCGGGCGTTTCTGTAGGGGCGCCCGGTCCCCCTCACCCGGCGCGAACCGACGCGCCGCCCGTCCAGGGGGAGTCCCCATGCCCGACCTAACCGCCGTCGGCATCACCGCCGACGACGAACCCGTCTACCGCGTCCTGCTCGACACCGACCGGCACCTCACCGTCGACCAGCTCGCCGCCGCCCTCGACCAACCGACCCGCGCCGTCGAGGACGCGATCGAACGACTACAACACCGCGGCTTCGTCGCCGACGACGACCACGGCGCCGTCACCGCCGTCCCGGCCTGCGTCGCCGTCACCCGCGCCGCCGCGCGCCGGGAACAGGTTCTGCTCGACCAGCTCGCCGCGGTACGCCGCGCCCGCAGCCAGTACACCGCCACCGCGCTACCGGTCGACCCGAGCCCGCACAGCGGCTCCCCGTTCCTCGGCATCATCACCGACCCCGGCGAACTGCACCGCTGGCGTAGCCGCGTCGCGGCGATGGCCGTCGATACCCTGCGCCGCACCGTCGTCGACGACGCGCCGCTACCCGAGCACGACCCCGACGTCGTGCGATTCGACCTGTATCAGCAGTCGGCGCTCACCGACGCCACCCGCCTCGCCGCGATCGACGACCCCGACCGGGGGCACCAGGTCCACGTCGTTGCCGCGCCGCTGCCCCCGCTGCTCATCGCCGACACCACAGTCGCCCTGTTCGAGCTCGGCCCGAGTAGCGGGTTCGTGCTCTACCCGTCGCGGCTCCTCGACGCGCTGCACGACTACTTCGCCCTCCTGTGGCGCGCCGCCGTGCCCATAGGCGCCCGCGACCCGGAAGGAGCCTGGCAACTCGACCAGGACCGGCGGCGGCTGCTGCGCCTACTCGCCACCGGCGCAAAGGACCAGGCGATCGCGCACCTGCTCGGCCTCGGATTGCGGACCGTCACCCGCCAGGTTGGTGAACTCCTCCGCGCCTTCGACGTGGAGACCCGCTTCCAACTCGGGGTGCAGGCCGCTGTCCACGACCTGCTCTAGCCCTGGCCGAGAAGCGCCAGCACAAAATTTGCGGGCGGGTGTCCCAACGCGGGGGGTCGCGGCGGGGTCGGGGTGACGACCCCTCAGTCCGCAGGAGACCGCGATGCAGTGCGCCACGCCCACCGACGACGCGACGCGCCACCGCGCGGTCCAGCGACCGCTGGTCGAGCCCGACGTGGTGGAGTCGCTGGCCCGCACCGCCGGGGAGCTGCTCGACCTGCACGCCGGCGTCCGTGACGTGCAGGTGAAAGCGGAGCAGGCGACCCGCGACGTCGCCGAGGCGTTGAAGGCGGTGCTGCGTCTCGCCGCGGTCGGCTCCCCGGTGGAGGCGTTCGCGCCGCTGGTCGACGCGGTGGACCGGGCGATCCTCACCGCCCTCCTCGAAGGAGTGTCGGCGCGGGCGCTGCCCGGGCGCGTCGGGTTGAAGAAGCATGTGGTGCGGGAGCGGGTCGCGCGGATGAAGGTCCTCACCGGCGCGGACACGCTGTTCCAGCTCGGTGTCGCCGCGGGCGCGTTCGGCTGGGTCGACCCGCCGCAGACACCCGCCGACACCGAGTCCTGAAATTGGTGTGAGGGCTGGGGCCGTCTCGCCCGTGTACCAGGTGAGAGGCACGACACGGACCCCGCGCCGTGACCGCTCCGACGCCAACCATCACGGGGGCGCCGTAGCCGCCGAACCAACCGGCCGGCGGCTCGGGACAGGCCCGGCACACAACAGCCGGAGCCGCAGCACAAGGAGCACATCATGCGACTCAGCACCCGCACCGCCGCCCTGCTCACCACCGCGATCCTCACCGCCGCGCCGATCGCCGCGCACGCCAACGACGTGACGAAGGACGCGACGCTCATCGGCAGCGGCGTCGGCACCACCTACCGGATCGACGGCGTGTCCTCGCCGACGCAGAACGCGCTGCTGGTGTCGGCGAGCCACGGCGGCGCCACCACCGTCGACCTCAGCACGACCCCGCCCGGGACGGTGCAGATCCAGAACAACAGCACCGCGTCCTACACGTTCCGCAGCACCCTGTTCAACACCTCGGTGACCGTGCAGGCCGGCGCCACCGGCGTGGCGACCGTCAAGTCCACCAGTGCCGGCGCGTGCGCGACCGTGACGGCGGAGATCGCGGAGGGCACGGTCGTCGCGACCATCACCGTGTGCGTCGCCTAGCCCTGACGCGGTAACGGGTCGGGGGCTCCACCGTCGCGCCTGGTGGAGCCCCCGATTCAGCGTGGATCGGCTAGGGGCAGGGGTAGGTGACCTCCGGGGTGGTAACCGTGTGGCCGGCGGCGCCGACGGTGGTGGAGTGGATGGTGCACCAGGCGGCCAACGGCCGCGGCGCTGGTCGGCTGGCGGTGGCGGCGAGGGCCGGTACCGCGGCCAGGATCGCGGCGGCGGCGAACAGTTGGCGGGCTGCGGGCATGGTGATGCTCCTTCACAGGTGGGCCTCGACGGGAGGCGGGTGGGGGATCGGCCACGGCCCGGGCGGGGCGTGGCGCAGCGGCGTTCACCACCCCGGGCGGGGCGGTGGCGGTCGGCGCTAGCTAGGGGCGCAGGGAGTGGCGCGGGATCAGTCGGCGTGCAGGTAAATGTCGGAGCGGCCGTTGCTGTCCTCGGGGTCGTAGCCGAGGGACGTCCTGATCGCGAGGACCCGCCCGTCGTTCGAGGTCTGGACGTGGCCGATCGCGGGTGTGATGTTGGCGTTCCAGAAGCCGTTGACAACGTCGGTGTCGGCGCGCTGCGGCAGGTCCGGGGTGACCCGGGTGACGGCGCCGCTGCCGCGGTCCCAGCGGTAGAGCGTCGTCTCCCCGGACGGGCCGGCGGTGCCGGCGTCGGTGCGGTAGTGCGCGGTGAAGAACACGTGCTGACAGTCCCCGGTCACATCGGCGTGCGGATCGGTGGTCCAGCCCGACTCCCCGACCTCGGTGTGCACCAGCGTCACCGCGCCCGTCGTGAGGTCACGGAGCCAGACACGTGAAACCTTGCCGTCGCCAGCAAGGAACAACACGCAGCGGCCACGGGAGCCGAACTGCGGCTCGTAGTACCAGTTCCTGTAGAGACTGCCGCCGTTGGAGGAGCGAGGGTCACCGACGCACTGGTTGTTGAGCGGGTCTAGGTCCCCGGTGAGCAGTGTCGTCGCGCCGGTGACCACATCCCGCACGAACAAATCCGGGGAACAGGCCGAATTGGTGCGACGGTCCTCGTCGGTCTCCTGCTCGCAGGAGGAGTAGACGACGTAGCGGCCGTCGTCGCTAAGCACCGGAATCACGCCGCCGCAGTTGACGTGCATGGCGACGGTGAACAATTCCCGGGTCGCCACCCGGTAGCCGACGAGGCCGCAGTCCGATTCGATGCAGTCCTCGTAGACGACCAGCGAACCGTCGCCGCTCATAGCCGCTGCGCCGTTTGCGTAATGGAGAGCGGGCGCGTGCCCACGGGTGATGAACGTCGTGTAGTGCCGCAGCCGGTCCCGCAGAAAAAGGTCATCGAGGCCGTTGCCCCTGCCCGGCGCCAGATTGGAGGCCGCCGACTGATACAGCACGAAACGGCCGTCGTCACTAACCGACCTGGCCACGGACATGTCATTCCCGTAGCGGCCACCCAACCCCACGCTCACCAGCTCCCGGCGCCGAGTCCGCCGGTCGAACAGGAACACCTGATACGAATGCCAGTCGTTGGCGCGCAGCGGCGCGGTCCACACCACCACCGACCCGTCCCGGCTCAACAACGGATCGAGCGGAGCCGACTGCACCCCGTCCGCCTGCCGCGGATCAACCACCCGCACCCACCCAGGGCCGCCACCCGCACCCCGGGTACTAGCCGCTCCTCGGGTGCTCCCCACGCCAGGGCCGGCGGCGACCGCGGGTGCGGTAAGGCCGGCGGCGAGCAGGATCGCCAATAAGGCACGCGCACTTCTCATTCACTAACCCCCGAATCGCCACGCCAATGCGGAATGACGCTGATGATTCGCAGGAGGCGGTGCATTTCCTAGATAAGCGCAGTAGGAATGTTGTGCAAATGCACACACTGGAATGGTCGGGACGGGTGGTGGGGCGTGGGCGCTGCGGTAGGACGGAGGGGAGGCGACGGAGGGGACGACCCGGTGCTGGAACCGCTCGGCGTGACGGAGGTCGATGAGGCTGTCTACGAACAGGTCCTCGCCGCCGGCGCGGCGACCGACGCTGACCTCGCGCGGACGACCGGCCTCGACCGGACGGCGGTGAGCGCCGCCCTCGCGCAGCTCCAGCGGCTCGGCCTGGTCAACCGCCTCGCCACCGCGGAGCAGACTGTGGTGGCGCTACCGCCCGCCTTGGCGATCGAGGCGTTAGCGTTCCGCCGCTACCGGGAAGTCGACGAGGCCCGCGCCGCCGCCGAGCGGTACGCGCGGCTGCACCAGCAGCGCCCCACTGGTGACGCCGCCGTCGGCTACGTCCAGGTTGTGCAGGGGGCGGCGGCGCTGTTCCAGCAGTCCACCCAACTCCAGCTCGGCGCCCGCGAGCAGATGCGGGTGTTCGACCGGCCCCCCTACGCCCGGGTCGAGAGCGTGGTCGAGGAGACGACGCTGCTCTCCCGCGGTGTCCGCTGCCGCGCCGTCTACGACCCCTGCGGCGATGCCGGCCGTTGGTCCGCCGCGGTGGCTGGCGGGGAAGATGCCCGGCTCGCGACCACCGAGTTGCCGATGAAGCTCGGCATCGCCGACGACACGCTCGCGCTGATCCCTCTCCTCGACGACGCCCACGTCCGCGAACCCACCGCGCTCCTCGTCCGCCCCTCGACCCTTCTCGCCGCGCTCATCGACTTGTTCGAGTCTCACTGGCAGCGCGCCGCCCCGATCCGCAGCGACGGCTCCGTCGACACCGACGCCACTGCGCAACTCCCAGCCGACACCGGGCTCATCGCATCCCTGCTCGTCGCCGGCGTCACCACCGACGCCATCGCCCGGCAACTCGGCATCACCCGCCGGACATTGCACAACCACATCGACGCCGCGAAGGCCGCGCTCGGCGTCGACAACAAGTACCAACTCGTGCTGCGCGCCAAGGAACTCGGCCTGCTCGACTGACCGCGCGGCATCGCCGCCGATTCAGCGCGAATCCGGTTGGTCGCGCCGTCAGCGGCCTCGCGGTGTCGGAACGGGCAGCGGGTAGCCGAGCGGGTCGGAGCAGGGCGGCACTTCCGCGGGCGGGCGGATATCCGCGGGCACGAGCGTCGTGGTCACCGTCGCAACCTCGGTGGGGGCGCTGGGCAGCGGCCCGGTGCGGGTGGGTTCCGGCGGGGTGAGGGGCGGCTTGGTCTCTAGTTGGAGGATCACCGGGTCCCCGTTGGCGTCGAGGACGGGGCGGCCGCAGCGGTCCACGATCCCGCTGCGCAGCGGCCGCGGCGGGCCGTGCCGGTGGCCCGGTCCGACGATCAACGACGTGCCGCCGGCGACGAGCAAGGCGACGACCGCGCCGGTGAGGACCCGCCCGACGAGCAGGGTCATGCCGCGGCGGGCCACGCGGGCACCGGGCCGGGGTGCGGCCTGGTGGCTCGGTTCTGCCGCTGGGGTGGGGAGGGGCCGGCGGTGCGGGTCGGGCGGGAGCTGGGGTGGCACGAGGTGGACGACCTTCCGGGCGCGGAACGGCGGGATGAGGCCGCGGGCGGTGATGGTGACGGACAGGTGGGTGATGCGCCGCGCGGTCGGCATGGTGAACGCGCTGAGGCGGTACCTCTGTCCGGCGCGTAGCGGGAACGAGGGGACGATGTTGAACAGCGCGTAGTGCTCGTCATCGACTGCGCCGAGGCGCTGATGCAGCGCGGCGATGAGCCGCGGCCCGGTCGGATAGGTCGTCGGCTGCTCGTCCCGGTCGACGGCGAGCTGGTAGCAGACGCGGGTCACGACGGCGGGTCCGAGGCCGCTGTTGGTGAGGTGGGTGACCCACGCGCCCGCGTCATTGCCATGGTCGACGAGTGGCGCGGGCGCGTAGGGATCGGATGCGGCGACGGAGCCGAGCAGCGGCCGCGCGAGCAGCCCGGCGAGCAGCCACGCGGTGGCGGCGAGTGCGGCCGCTGCTGCGGCGATCATCCGTCGGTGGTCTCGACGCCGGAGAGGCCGAGGGCCTTGGTGGCCGCGTACATCGGCGTGTAGTACTTGCGGGTGGTGACGCTCCCGGGGCGGGTGCCGCCGCTGTGGATGCCGTCGGCGCGGTACTTGCACACCCGGGTGCCGAAGACGCTTCCGCCGCTATCACCGGGGGCGGAGTAGTAATCCGTCATGTTCTGCTCGACGAGGGTGGTCTGCCGCTTCGTGTCCGGGTCGGTGTAGGTCACGGAGGCGTGGGTGCGGAGCAGCTTGCCGGTGCGGTAGCCGCCGGTGCGGGCACCGGAGATGATCTCCAACTGCCCCTTCTTCACGTCGGTCGTCATCATGCAGTGGATGCGGCGGTAGTCGCCCGATTCGACCGCGACCTCGTTCGACTTGTAGGCGGGCTGGGCGATCGCGATGGAAAGCGCGTCGGCGTTCGTGCCGCTGTGGTACTCGTTGAACTGGCTCTGCCCGATCACCTGGTTGCGCTGGAACCACACCGCGCCGCTAACGCCCTCGTCCAACTCGTTGGTCTCGCAGTGGCCGGCCGTCAGAAGGTAGTAGGTGTAGTCGAAGACGGCCGGGACCTCGCTCCGTTCGACGTGGTAGGCAACGAAGGCGGAGGTGCATTGCGCCTCGTACCGGGGGTTCTCCGGCAGCGGCCGGTTGACGAGCTGGCCGCCTCGGAACGGCGGGGCGTTCGGCCCGTCGATGCCGTCGAGCACCGGTCGGTCCTCGTACTCGACCTTGATGGGTGAGCCGGAGAAGCGGGACTCGATCACGTTGCGGGCGCGGGTGGTGTCGCTGGCGGCGGCGACGTAGACGGTGTTCGCCTCCTCGTCGATCGAGGTGCTGGTGACATCGACGCTGTTCGCGCGCAGCTCGCTCGCCGCCTGGTCGACGGCGTGCTGCACGGCGTAGAGCTGGTCGAGGGAGTAGTGCATGAGCTCGACGTGCCAGATCGCGGTCGTCTGCCCGATCCGCGCCGCCAGCTCCTGCTCGACCTGCGTCTTGTTGGCGGTGACGCCGACACCGACGAGACCCTTGGCCTGGTCGATCCACGCCCCGGCGTAGATCTCGCGGTGCGCCTTGAAGTAGTCGTCGATGACGGCGGTGACCTGGTCGACGGCGTTGGTGCGGGCGTCGAGGATCGCCGCCTCGTCTGGGGTGACGATGCCGCCGACGTCGGTGCTGGCCTGGATCAGGCCGGCGCGGGCGTCGTCGAACAGCTTCTTCACGTAGGGGCGGTCGGCGCGCAGACCCGCCTCGGCACGGAAGCGCATGTCGTTGACGAGCTGCTGGTCAGTCGCGGCGGGCACGGTCGGGTTGCGGTAGGGGCCGCTGCGCGGCTGCGCCGACGCCGTGGTGGTTCCGGCGAGGGCCAGCGCGAGCGCGGTGACGGCGGCGATCCGCCGAGGACGCAGGTTCAACAGTTCCTCCGTAGGGGGTGCAGCGTCGGCGAGTCCGGCGCCAGTAGAGGTAGTCGCGCGCGCGGCCGCGATGCCGTGGCTCTCTCGGGCTATTGGCGTGAGTCAGCCAGCGGGAGCCCCGATTCGCGCTGAATCCGCGCCACCGCCTCCCCGGGTCTGGCAGGAGCCGGCTCCGGTGGCGGCGAAGCGAACCCACAACGACGGTGCGGTACTGCGCCGGTGACGGGGTGAGGGGACGACGCGAGATGAGGCGGCTTTTCGCGGCGCTGCTGCCGCTGCTGTGCGTTGTGCCGCTCGCGTCGGCGCGCGCCGCGTCCGACGCGCCGACCGGGACACTGGTCGTGAAGGCGCCGCGCCACGCGAAGGTCGCGGTCACCTTGCGGCATGCCGTGACGTTCTGGCTCGCCGACCGCGGCGACGAGTACGGGCCGGTCGTCGAGGGCAGCAGCCTCCACACCGGGTTCCTGCTGGTGCCAGCGACTCGCGCGGTGGCGACCATCGGCTGGGTTCGGGTGCCCGGGGCGCCGAACACGCGGATCGAGCTGGTGGCGGGGAACAACGACCATCCGACGGTCCCCGCCGGGCGCTACACGCTGGAGGTTGTCGGCGAGCGGCCGGTCACCATCACGATGCGGGTCCGCGGCCTGCCGAACACCACGTGGTCGGCGACGGCGCCGCTGACCGTGCGGCGAGCCGCCGCCACCTTCGACAGCACCGTGGGGCACAACCTCCCCGGCCACGCGAGCGTCACCCTCACCGCGACGAGTGCCGTGTTTACCGTCGCGTTGTGGCGCTCGACCGGCAACGCCATCTCCGCGTCGTGGTGCCTCGGCCACTCCGCCTGCGGCGGTGGCCCGCCGAAGCAGGCCACCGCCGGCAGTTTCCTCCCGCCGGTGGTCGACAAGGTCAGCGGCGTGTGGTTCTACCTCGCGCCGCGTACTCCGCGCAGCGCCGGCTCTTGGACGTCGTTGTGGACGCTGGACTCGAACGTGCTGGCGCGCGACCCGAGCGCCTACGCGCTGGTGATCGGCTAGGTCCAGCCGCCGTAACAACGCGCGCGCTCGGTCGTACTGCTCAACGAGCGGGCGCCCACCGCCTTCCCTCGATAGCGTGCCCGGGCGCCCGTCCCGTTCAGCCGACAGCTCCGCTGGGGTGGTGGTCGGCGAGGCGCTGGCGCAGGCGGCGACGTAGCTCAACGGTGCGGTCTCGGAGGTGTCGTGCGGTCGTTCCGCGCGCCGCGGCCATGTCCTGGTAGCCCGTGCCGTGGTGGTACCGCTCGACCAGGAGCACCTGGTCCTGCGGATGTAGCTCGGCGACCGCCGAGCGCACCGCGTCCACGTTCTCCGCTCGGACCACGTGATCCAACGGCGTACGCCGCGGGCACGGCACATTGACGTCGTACCCCGGGACTGACACCTCGCGGGGGCGACGGCGCGCCACATCGACCGCCGCTCGCCGGAGCAGAACAGCGAGGAACGCATCCGGGCTGGTCACCGTCGGCCACGCCCGCCACAAGTCGAGGCACGCCTCCTGCCACGCGTCCTCGACATCCGACCGCTCCGCGAGGAGCCGGCGCAGCGTCGCCATCGCCCGCGGCGCCGCCTCGCGGACAAACGCCGTGTACGCGGCATTGCCGCGGCCCGTCGTCGATGGTGCGTTCACGTTCCCCCGTCCCCCTCGCCAACCACGTCCCGTACCGGTTGCCCGATCTCGTTCGCGATGCGGCGCGGCACCCCTGCACGCCCATCACGAGCGGACGCGCCGCGAACATGCCGTTGGCGCGGCCGCGCCGCCGCGCATCGCGGTGCTCACCAGCGCAGCGTCTCCAGCCGCCGACCTGTCTCCTCGACACGCCAGAACCGCCAGCCGTTGGTCTGCGCGGCGGCCCGCTCGGGGTTCAGCGCCGCAACGACCGCGCGAGCTGCCCCGGTCGCCGAGGTGAAGGACTGGTCGGCCAACGGCTGACTGGTCACGACGACCCGCTTGGTGGCCTGAAGGTAGGTGCCGGTGATCCGCTGACCGCGGTACTCCGCGTAGATCGCGACGGGACCCCACGGGTCGCGTGGCGGTGCGGCATGGGTTTCGTGGTCGCGGGTGTAGTCCTTGACCGCGCGCGCCACGATTTCCGATTCGCTCACCTCGAACATGCGGGCCGCGAACCGCACCAGCCGCAGCGTGGCAACGTCGAGCCGCACCGTTCCACCGCTGACCACTGGACGAGCGGCGCCGCCCCCGGCCGGGGTTGCCTTCGAATTCACGTTGAATCTGCCATCGTGTTCGAGTGCTTAGCCGCCGTGGCGTTAGGAGGCATGTACCGCACGGTGTCCAGACGCGCGCCAGAGTCCGCTATTCGCCAGAAGTGCCACCCGTTGGTCTGCGTGTGGGAGCGCCGCGGGTTCAGCATCTCGACCACCGCGCGCGCCGCGCCCGACGGAGACCGGAATGACCGCTCCGTCGACTCGCCCGGGTTCACGACTAGGCGCCGCGTGGCCGGGAGGTACGTGCCGTCCACACGGACCCCCGCGTACTCGCAGAACACCGGCACCGGCTCCCAACGGTGCGCCGGGCCGCTACCTCGGGCACCGATCTGCGCCACCGCCCGGATCACAACCTGCGAGTCCGTGATGCCGTGAAGCCGTGCGGCGAACCGGACCGCGAGCGCGGTCGCCTGATCGACCACGATGGTGTCGCCGTAGTTCATGGCGCGAGTGTGCTGGGGGCGGCCGTAAGGCGCCGCGCGTGTCGCCGAGGATGTTCACGCCCCCTCCGCTTGGCATGAACGCGCCAGCAGCCAGGACGCCCTCGCGGCCGCACGAACATCACCACCCCGTGCGGGTGCGGGCTAGCGATCGAGTGGTTCCGGCAGGTCGCGGGCGGTGTCGTCGCGCAGGAGGAGCTGCGCGTGCTCGACGGCGGCGAGTTCCGGGTGCTCTGGGTTGGCTCGGTCGAGGGGGCCGAGGGGCTGGTCGGGGTCGGTGATGCCGTGGGTGAGGCGGTAGGTCTCGATGGTGTGGGCGGCGTGGCGCCAGATGCCGCGCCGGTAGGGGTCGTGGGGGCGGGGGCCGAGGGTGGTGGTGAGGTAGCGGGGCGGGTTGTGTTCGATGTTGGTGAGGCGTTGGTGGGCGCGGTGGTTGATTTCGTCGCGGGCCTGGTCGGCTGCGCGCCGCTCGGGGGCGGTTGCGTGTTCGTGGTGGAGCCGCTGCTGTTCGTGGGCTTCGAGGGCGTGCGCGCGTTGCAGCGCGGCGGTCTCGCGTTGGGTGGCGTGCTGGACGCGGCGTTGGGCGGCGCGGAGTTGGTGGGCGTGGTCGCGGCGGCGGCGTGGGTGGAGGCGTTGCCGGCGGGGCTGGTCACGTAGGTGGCCTATGGCCTCGTGGCCGGCGGCGGCGTCGAGCGCGGCGTTGGCGGCGTCGGTGTAGGCGGCGGCGAGTTCGGCGCGCCGGTTGGGGAGCATGGCGCGCTGGGCGGCGTCGCCGCGGCTGACGGCGGCGCGGAGCTGGTCGTCGGTGGCGTCGGCGAGGGGCCGGTTGTCCTCGTCGATGGGCGTGGCGGCGCCGGTGGCGTCGCGGTGCTGGTGGAGGGCGTGGCGGGCTTGGTGCCAGTCGTCGTGCCGGGCGGGCGGGTCGGCGCTGGTGGGGGCGGGGCCGAGGGGGCGGTGGTCGGTGTCGGGGATGTGCCAGCGGTCGCGGTAGGTCTGGATGTGGCCGGCGGCATCGCGCCAGGTGCGGCGGCGGGTGACGTTGTTGGTGGGTGGGGGGCCGAGGGCGGTGAGGTGGGGGGCGGTTCCGGCGCGGGCGGCGCGTTCGGCGGTGATGCCTTGGCGGCGGAGGTGGTCGCGGTAGGCGGCGTCCGCGTCGTCCGCCGCGGCCGGGCTGTGGTGGGGGTCGGCGGCGTGGTCGGCGTGGGTGGCGCGCAGGACGGCGGTGGTGTTGTCGCCGGGGCCGCCGTCGTGGAGGTCGAGGGCGGCGCGTTGGGCGCGGGAGCGGGTCGCGGCGGTGGTGAGCTGGGTGAGCGGCGGCGGGTCGCCGGCGGGTGGGTGGTGTTCGGCGCGCAGGAGCTGGGTGTCGTGGTCGCGGTCGGGGTTGGTGGCGTAGAGCTGGGTGTGTTGGCGGCCGCGGGAGAGGGTGGTGTAGAGGCTTTCCCGGTAGAGGGCGTCACCGGCGGCGTCGACGAACACGTGCTCGGCGCTGAGCCCTTGGGCGCGGTGCAGGGTGTGCGCATAGCCGTGGTCGAGGCCGCCGCGGCGCAGGTAGCGGGCGCTGACCTGGTGGTGGGTGCCGTCGGGGAGGGTGACGGTGAGGGTGCCGGCCTCGGGGTCGACGGTGGTGACGGTGCCGAGGTCGCCGTTGAGCAGGCCGCTGTTGCGGTAGTCGTTGCGCCGCGCGGCGACGAGGTCCCCGACGGCGAAGCGGCGTTCGCCGAGCGGGCCGGCGGTGACGACGAGGTCGGGGCCGGTGAGCAGCCCGGCGTCGGTGAGGCGGGCGCGGGCGCGGGTGTTGAGGTCGGCGACGGCGCGGCGGCGGGTGGCGAGCATGACGTGCGCCTCGGGTGATTCAGCCAGAATCCGGGCGGCCGGTGTGCCGGTGCTGGTGGCGGTGGTGTGGAGGGCGGTCCACCAGTCGGTGACGAGCTGGTCGCGGGCGGCGTCGACGTCGGGTTGCACGGTGACCCGCCCGTGGTCGACGTAGGCGTCGAGGGCGGCGTGGACGACGGGCGGGGCGGCGTCGCGGATGGCGCCCAGCGCGGCCCGTTCCCAGCCGTGGACTTGGCGCATGTTGCGGGTGAGGGTGACCGGCGCGAGTCGGTGCGCGAGGGCCCGGAACAGCCCCCCGGCGTCGATCTCGGGGAGTTGCCGGTAGTCACCGACGAGGACGAGCTTCGCCTGGTCCCGCCGCGCGTAACCGTGCAGGGCGGCGAGATCGCGGCTGCCGAGCATCCCGGCCTCGTCGACGACGATCACGCTGCCGGGCGGCATCGGCCCGTGCCGTGGGTCGTCGAGCTCGGCGAGGAGGCGGGTGATGGTCCAGGTGGTGATGCCGGTGGCGTCGGTGAGCCGGGCGGCGGCGCGGGCGGCGACGGCGGCGCCGACGACGTGGTGCCCGCCGGCGGTCCAGGCGTCGTGTACGGCGCCGAGGAGGTGGGTCTTACCGGCGCCGGCGACGCCGATGACGACCTCGACTCCGGCGCCGCCGGTGAGGAGCCGGACGGCGGCGAGTTGCTGCTCAGGGTTGAGGTGGTGCCGTTCCAGGGTGGCGCCGAGGACGGCGGCGGGCACGACCCCGAGCCCGTCGTGGGCGCGGTCGGCGGCTTGGGTGATCACGGTCCGTTCGAGGTGGAGGAGGTCGGTGGTGGTGTAGCGGGTCTCGCCGTGCCCGGGAGGGCGGGTGTCGCCGTGGCGTTCGTCGGGGACTGCGCGCAACGCCACCACGTCGCGGTGCCGGAGGAACGCGGCGGCGTCCGCCTCGATCGCCTCGATCGGGTCGCCGTCGACGCGCGCGACGCAGAGTGCTTGGACGACGTCGCGGCGGTGGAAGTGCGACGCGGCGGCGGTGAGCCCAGTCGGGGCGAGCATCGCCGCCTGCTCCTGCGCCCGGTCGACCGGCGCCCGGTGGTGGCGGTGCAGCAGCGCGTAGCGGGTGGGGGCGGTGAACCCGAGCTGGTCGGCGCGGGCCTGCCAGTCGGCGGCGAGGCGGTGCTGGTCGTAGGGGTGCTTCCGGCGCCGCGTGTCCAGGGTGGCGACTTGCGCGGCACGCGGCCCGTCGAGGCCGAGTTCGGCGAGGCGGGCCTGGATCTCCTCCGCGCGTTGCGAGAAGGCGCGCAGCACCTCGGCGGGGATGCCCTCGACCTCGGACAGGCCGTTGCCGCGCACCGTCCAGGCGAGGCCGAGGTCGCGCACGTTGTGCCGGAGTTGGGAGCGGTAGAGCATCCCCGCGGTCTTGGCTTCCCGGAACAGGGCGCGCCCGTCGACGGCGTACCAGCGGCCGTCACTGCCCTGCACGGTGTTCGCGGTGACGACGTGGGTGTGCAGGTGCGGGTCCCCAGCACGGGAGACGCGGTGTCGGAACGCCGCGCCGACGAGGCCCCGGCCGGGTTCGACCGTGACCCCGTCCTTGCCGCGCCGGACGTGGCCGGCGTGCCGGTCGAGGTAGCCGAGCGCGGCGGCGACAGCGTGGTCATGCGCGGCGCGGATCTGCTCCGCGAGTTCGGGCTGCCCCAGCGCGGCGAGGAGGCTCAGCGACTTCGGGGCGTTGAACGTGAGGTCGTAGCCGCGGACCCGGCCGGCGCGGCGCTGCGCGAGCAGGTCCACGCCGGTGCCGGGCTGGTAGCCATCGAGGAGGGTACGCAGCGGGTCGGCGGTCACTTCCCCGGTGAGGCCGAGCTGGTGCCGGCCGGCGCCGACCCAGTAGCCGGGCGCCTCCCCGGCGCCGAGGTAGTACGCCTCGGTGGTGCGCGCCACCTTGTTCAGGTAGTAGTCCTCGCCGCGGCCGCCGGCGCCGAGGACCTGAATGCTCAACATGGCCGAGCCTGTGGTGGCCGACGAGCTCCGCTGCGCTGCTGAACGTCACCCGCCGGTCCGGCGTCCGCTACCCGCGTCGCCGTGTCCGAAGCGCGGTGGCCGGCGGCGGGTGGTGTGGGCGGTTGACCAGCTCCGCGCGGTGCGCCGCCGCCGGCGTTGACCACCGCCCTGCCGGGGCCGGCATCGCCAGATGCAAGGGTGTACCGGGTCGGGCGGCCGAAGGCCGCAGCGATCGGGCGTGCCGGGGACAGGGCAGCGGGTGCGGTCGGCGGCGGCGTCCGGGTCGGCGGTGAGGGTCGTGGTGGCATGGCGGGCAGGGTCGGCGGCGGGGTTGACCGGGCGTTGACCAGGGCGGCGCGGCGATCGATTCAGCGTGAGTCGGGGCATGCGAAAGCCGCCGCCCCGGGTTGACCAGGGCGGCGGCTCTCGTCGCGAGGGTGCGGCTACGCGGCAGTGGGCTCCCGCCGCGTCTCGGTCCCGGCGGCGGGCTGCGTGGTGTGCTGGTCGGCACCGGCGCGGGTGCTGCGCTGGATCGTCACCGTCGCCATGCGCAGCGACGCGGCGACCTCGTCCGCGTCGATCTCGTACCGGTACTGCTTCACACCGTCCTTGTCGTCCCAGGACCGCTGCACGAGCCGCCCGTGGACGACGACGCGGCTGCCGCGCTCCACGGACTCGGCGACGTGCTCGGCCAGCGCCCGCCACGCCACCACGTCGATGAACGTCGTGTTCGCGTCCTTCCACTGCTTGCTGTTCGCGTCGTAGTACCGCTGCGACGACGCGAGGCGGAACCGGCACCAGGCGTGCCCGCCCGGCGTGTAGCGCAGGTCCGGGTCGGCCACAACGTTGCCGGTCATGGTGATGCTGCTGTCACTCATGGCTGTGCTCCTTCTCCTGTGGGGTGCCGGGGCGGGCGCCGTGCCTGCCCGCCCCGGCCGGCGGGGTCGGTCAGGCGACGCGGCGGGACCGCGACGCCCGGGTCGGCTTGCTGGTGCGCTTGGGGTTCTGCGGCTTGGGCTGCTGCCGGGTGCCGGACTTGCGGTTGCGCCGCTTCGCCAGCGACACCGGCTCGGTCGGCTCCGCGTCCGGCTCGGCCCCCGGCTTGTCCTCGGTCGGCTCCGGCTCGCTGCCGGGGTCCGCGTCGGGCTCGGGCTGCTCGTCGCCGGTCCACGTCCGCGCGTCGTCGCTGCCCGCGTTGGCGGCGGTGGTGCCGTCGGGGTCCGGCTGCTCGGCGGGACCGTCGATCAGGGCGCGCTCGGCCGGGCTGGGCTCGTAGCCGAGGGCGGTGAGGAGGTCGAAGTGGCGCTGCTCCTGGGCGTCGAGTGCCCGCACCGGATAGTAGGTGCCGCTGGGCACCCACTTCTCGACCAGGGCGAAGCACACCGCGAGCGCGGCCCGCCACAGGTTCTGCTTGCTCACCTGCGCGTAGGTGACGAGCGGTTCGGCGTCGTCCTCGTCCGGTTCGGGCAGGCCGAGGAGGGAGCGCGCGTCGGTGCTGAGGTCGTACTCGTTGGCGTAGCCGACGATCTGCTGCGCGACGTGCTCAGTGACGAGGGCCTGCGGCGGCTTGCCGGTGGTGAGCAGGGTGCAGACGAAATCGGCGCGCCGCTGCTTGGCGGCGCGCAACTCCTCCCGCTGCTGCTCCCGGCGGGTCTGCTCGGCCTCGCGCTGGGCCTGCTCGGCCTCGGCCTTCTCGCGCTGCGCCTTCTGCTCGGGCGTCTCCTCGGCGGGGACCGCCTTCGCCTTCCCGTTCACCGTCGCCGCGCTGCTCGCGCCGTCGGCGGCGGCGGTGCTGGCGGTGGCGGGCTGGTGGCGGGTGGGGTCGGTGCAGACGTAGACGACCTGGGCGACGCTGCTGACGGTGGCGGCGTGGCAGGGCTCGCTGGCGTGGTCGTCCACCGCGACGTTGACCTGCCCGGGGAGGCTGCCCAGCGGCTTCTCGGGCCGTCCGCTCCACGTGCCGTACGGCGGGTACGGCACGAGGGTGAGGTTCTGCTTCTTCAGCGCGGCGATGGTCTTGGCGACCCTGCGCTCAGCCTCCTCGTCGGCGACGGCGTTGCGCGCGGCGTTGACGATGTAGCCGCGCCCGGCGTTGAACGCCTTGAGCAGACGCGTCTGGTCCTTGATGCGGGCGAGTTCGAAGCCCTCCTCGAAGGTGATCTGCTCCTTGATGAGCGCGGCGAGCACGTCGTCGGGGAGGCGGAGGATGGACAGGCGGCGCTGGACGGAGGGCTGCGAGAGGCCGACCAGGGCGGCAATGTCCTCCTGCTTGCGGATGCCGTGGTCCTGGGCGAGGGAGGCGAGTTCGCGGGCCTCCTCGACCGGCGTGAGGGCCTTGCGGTGCAGGTTCTCGGCGATGCGGTCCACGTCCCTGGCGAGCGTGTCGGCGCCGTCGATCACTTCGCAGGTGGCGGTGGGGATGTTCGCAGCGGTGAGGGCGAGGTAGCGGCGCTCCCCGAACACGATCAGGTAGCCGCCGTCGGGGTCGGGCTTGACGCGCAGCGGCGTGAGCAGTCCGTGCTTCGTGATCGACGCGGCGAGGGCGGCGATGTCGCCGTAGTCCTCCCGCTTGTTCTTCGGGTCGGGGTGCAGGTCGCTGAGCGGGATCTGCACGAACGTCCGCTCGACCGGCTGCGCGGGCGGGGCGCCGTTCGGGCTGGTCGCGCGGGTCTTGCCGTTGGCGCGGGGCGTGCCGTTGCTGCTGGTGGTGCCGTTGGTGTTGGTCTTGCTGGGTCGGTTCTTGGTGGTGGTCGCCATGGTGGCGTTCTCCTTGGTGAGAGTGGGTTGGGTGGGGTGGCGCGCGGGTGGCGGCGGTGCGCGGGCGGTTCGGCGGGGGCGGGTCACGGCGTCGCCTGGGCGGTGAGGGGGTCGGTGGGGGTGCCGGTGGTGGCGGCGATGCGGTCGAGGACGGCCCGGGCGGTGGTGGTGACGGCGCGGGCGCTGGCGGCGAGGACGTCGAGGTCTCCGGCTGCCCACTGCGCGACGTAGGGGAGGGAGTAGTCGTCGCTGGGCAGGCCGCTGGCGTGGCAGACGATGTAGGCGACGGACTCGGCTTCGACCTCGCCGCGTTCGCGGGGGGTGGTTCCCTCGGCGTGCAGGAGGACGTGCGCGAGTTCGTGGGCGAGGGTCTTGCACGCCTGGGCGGCGCTGAGGTCGGCGCGGACCCGGACTTCGCGGGTGGCGAAGTTGGCCCACCCGTTGGCGTGGCCGCAGTCGCCGCGATTCAGCGCGTATCCGGCGTCGCGGATCTGCGCGGCGAGGGCGTCCCACAGTCGGCCGGGGTCGGCGCCGTCGAGGAGGAGCGGCGGCACGTCGGGGATGGGGTCGCCGTCGGTCTGCGACACGTCGAACACGTAGGCGATGCGGAAGCCGCGCAGCCGTCGGCGGGGCGGGGTGGCGTCGGGCCTCTCGCCGGTGCTGGCGCTGGGGGTGCTCTGGTCGTCGTCGGGCTGGTCGATCCGGTACCGCAGGGGCGCGAAGATCGCGATGCCGCGCTCTCCCTTGCGGACCTGCCGTCCGACGCGCTGCCAGGTGCGGTATCCGGCGACGCGGGTCGCGTCGGGGCGCTGCATGACGATCAGGAGGAGGTTGTGCAGCGAGTAGTCATGGAACCGGGCGGCGGCGGTGAGCATCGCCTGCCACTGCTGGCCGTGGACTAGCCCGGCGACGCGTTCGGTGAGTTGCTCGTGGAGGGCGGCGATTCGGTCCGAATCGCGAACGGCGGCGGCGACGCGTCGGCCGCGCTGCGCGGCTCGGGCGCGGGTTGTGGTGGTAGCCACGAGTGGAGTCCTCCCGTCACTGGGCCTGCGGACCGGGTGTGGAGGCGTCCTGACGGCCGCCTCAAAAACCGGGTCTCCCGACGCAGCAGTGGGGCGCGGGCGCAGGGGCCCCGGGCAAAGGACGGCCGGAGGCCGAGGCGCGGCGAAATAAGCGGAGCCGGCCGAGGGCCGGCGCAGCGCGTCGCGCCGGTCCTTTGTCTGGGTGGGGCGCCCGTGCCACGCTGAGGCGGCGGGAGAGCCGGTTTGAGGGCTCTTTCAGCGCCGCCCGTAGGGCGGCTCCACATTGCCCCGCAGGGGCCGCCGCCGCAGGCGGCGCTGCTCTGTTCGGGTGGTTGTCGGGAGCTGCCGCGACATTGCGTGCCGCGTCGGCGAACCCATCACGGCGGCGGGACCGCATTCCGGCCGCTGCTGGTCAACAGGTGGTCAAAGGCCGGTCAATGGCTGGTCAATGGCTGTGGGGACGCTCGCGGTGAAAGGAATCCGCGGCTGCTGCGTGTGGTCGTACGGGCGCCGGCTAGCGCGGCAATAGGTGTTACGGGGGAACAGACATGAGCGGGTGGCGTAGGTCTCGGTATGCCGTCGCGGCGGCGCCGGCTCGGCGTCGGTCCGGGCCGGGGTTGCTGGCGTGGCTGCGGCGGCTGCTGCGGGCGCTGCTGTCGCTGGCTGGGCTCACCGCACTAGCTGGGGGCGTGCCGGTGGCGTTGTGGCGGGTCGCCGGCTGGCCGCTGCCGCACCGGGTACCGGCGTGGGCGGCGCTGCGCCGGGGCCTGACCGAGCCGGTCGACGACCGGGTGCTGCTCAACGTGATCGTCGTCGTCACGTGGCTGGCGTGGGCGTACCTGCTGGTGACGATCCTGGTCGAGATCGCCGCCGCGGTGGCGCCGCGCCGAGTTCGCTGGCATGTCCCCGGCCCCGGCGCGGTGATCGCCCGCCGGCTCATCTCGGGACTGCTCGCCGCGTCCGCGGCGGTGCCGGTGGTGGCGCTGCCCGCATCCGCCGCCGCCCCACCGGCGCGCCCACCCGCCGCGACCAGCGTCCTCAACGCCGCCGCGCCGACCGCCGGCCCCTCCACCGGCGCCGCGGCGCGGCCGGACACCTACACCGTCCGCCCCGGGGATACCCTGTGGGGCATCGCCGCCCACGAGCTCGGCCCCACCTCGTCACCGGCGCAGGTCGCGGCGCGCTGGCCCCGCTGGTACGCGGCGAACCGCGGCCGCCCCCAACCCGCCGGCGGCGGGGCACTCACCGACCCGAACCGGCTACTGCCCGGCTGGCAACTCCGCGACCCCGACACCCCCGCCCCACACCACACGCCGCCGGCGCGGGCGACCCGCCGCCGCACCACACCGCCCCCCTCCCCGGCCCCGGCCCCGGCGCCGCACCGCCCGGCGGCCCGGCACACCCCGCCACCCGCGGCGCGCCCCGAGCAGCCCTCCACGCCCGCCGACGCGGCACCGACGCGGCACTCCGGCCGCCCCGACGACCAGCCAGCGAACCGGTCGGCGATCCCCGCCGCCCTCGTGCCGATCGGCGGCAGCGCCCTGTTCGCCGCCGCGGTCGTCTCCACCCTCACCCGGGCGCGACGGCGGCGCGGCGCCCCCGCGCTGCCCGCCCCGCAGGCGGCGGCGCGGCTCGAAACCCTGCTCCGGGTCGCCGCCGAACCCGACGACCTCACCGACCTGCTCCGCGCCCTCGACCTCCTCGCCGCCCGCCTCGCCGACACCACCATCGACGTGCCACCGATCCTCGGCGCCCGGCTGCGCCCCACCGCCGTCGACCTACTCCTCGCCGCCACCCGCACCGACGCACCCGCACCGTTCCGCCCCCTCGACGGCGGGCGCGTCTGGACCGTCCGCCGCACTCAGCTCCCCGCCGTCCGCGACGACGCCACCCCCTGCCCACTACCCACGCTCGTGCCCGTCGGCCGCGACACGGACGGGCTCGTGCTGCTCCACCTCGAACACGCCGGCGCCGTCGCGGTCACCGGCACCCCCGACGCGCGGCGACGCCTGCTCACCAGCATCGCCGCCGAACTCGCCGTCGCCCCCTGGCCCACCTGGGTCGACGTCACCACCCTCGGCCTACCCCGCGACCTCACCCGCCTCGACCCCGAACGCCTCCACCCCGCCACCACCCTCGACGAGCCGACGCTGCGCACCCTCACCGCCGCCGACACCCCCACCAGCACCGACCCGGAGGCGCCGGCCGCCGCCCGTATCCGCGCCCCCTGGCAGGACCGCCCCGCGCCCCGCGTCCTCCTCGCCGCCACCCCACTACCCGAAGCCGCCCTCGCCGCGCTCGGCGAGCACGCCACCCGACCCGGCTCCACCCTCACCGCCCTGACCGCCGGCGAATGGCCGCACGCCCGCTGGACGTTCCACATCGACGACGACGGCACCCTCACCGTCCCCGAACTCGGCCTGCGGCTCCACGCCGTCACCGTCACCACCACCCGGCTCCCGCAACTCGCCGAACTCCTCGAGAACGCCCGCGCCGCCACCACCGACGACGACGACGAGGACCCGCGCGCACCCGCCGCGGCCACCAGCACCCCCGCCGACGACGCCGGGCAGGCGCCGCCCGACCCGGCCGCAGTCGACCCGGACCCGCAGCCCGCGCCGCCGCAGACCAGCCCCGCCGATTCAGCCCGAATCGACGCGAACCCCACCCCCGCCGCCACCACGACCGCGGCCCCCGCCGCCACGGTCACCGACCCGACCCCCGCCGCCGGCCACGCGGTCGACGGCACCGCCGCGTTGGCCCTCGCGGACCCGGGCGACGACCTCGACCGCGCCGTCGCCGCCTACCTCACCGCCGCGCCCGGCACCGTCCAAGTCCGCGGCTTCGCCGGCCCCGCCGTCACCGCCCCCGGCACCATCGAATCCCGCCGCGTCGCCACCCTCACCGAACTCGTACTCCTCCTCGCCGCCAACCCCACCGGCCTCTACCCCACCGACATCGCCGCCGCCCTATGGCCCGACCGCACCGTCAGCTCCCAAACCATCAGCGCCACCCTCTGCCGCGCCCGCGGCTGGCTCGGCACCGCCACCGACGGCACCCCACACCTCCCCCCGGCCGGCGCCGGACGAGTCCGTCTCTCCCCCACCGTCCTCGTCGACTGGCAGCTATTCACCGCCCTGGTCGACCGCGCCCGCCGCCACCCCGACCGGGCACCCGCCGACCTCACCACCGCCCTGCACCTCATCAACGGCGGGTTCCTCACCGACCGCCCCGACGGCCGCTACCACTGGCTCACCGACACCGACCTCGAACACACCCTCCCCGCCGCCGTCCTCGACGCCGCGCACCAACTCGCCCGCCACCACCTCGACACCGGCAACCCCGCCGCCGCCCGCGATACAGCCCGAATCGCGCACCGCGTCGACGACTGCGACGAACGCCCCTGGCGCGACCTCATGGAAGCCGAAGCCGCCCTCGGCCACCCCCAGCGCGTCGCCCAACTCCGCGACCAACTCATCCGCCACCTCGACTACGAAGTCGAAGAAGACCTCACCCCTGAAACCGTCCAACTCCTCGACCGGCTCCTCCCACGCGGGCAGGCCGGCGCGTAGCGCGCAGAACACGGCTGCCAGGCTGTGGGCGCGCGCTGACGCGTTCGTGCAAACCCGCTGGTTCGGATGGAGTGTGGTGTTAGGCCGCGCGGTGAGATCCAACATATCGGTACGCGGTGACGCGCGACCGCCGATATGTCCGATATTCCTGCAATACTCTGCGGTTCTGGCGCAGTAATTAGGAACTGAGGAGACCGTTGCCGAGCCCCCCCGAAGAGGAGGTTTCCGCCTACGTCGATGAGTCGTTATCCTTCGAGGGCGGTGGCTGGTACCTCCTTGCAGCAGCCATTGTTAGCAAGTCAGATAAACACGAAGTTCGCCAAAGGCTGCATGATCTTCTGCTCCCGGGACAGCGCCGTCTCCACTGGCGCGACGAGAACGACAGCCGCCGCGTGGATTTAGCGAAGGGAATCGCGGAGCTGCCTGTGACGAAGTTGGCAGTCGCCTGTCGTCACGTCACCCGTGACACGCAAGAGCGCGCGCGGCATCAGTGCCTTACCCGACTCCTGTGGGAGCTCGATCGTCGGCATGTCGCCCACCTCGTGTGCGAAAGTCGACAGACGCGTCTTGATGCCGGTGACCTCTCCGTTGTTCGAGGTGTCCGGCGGACAGGAGGGATATCACCTCTCCTTCGCGTCTCCTTTTGCGCCGCGCCTGACGAATCCCTCTTATGGATCGCAGACATTCTCGCCGGAGTAATAAGCAGATCGCTTCGGGACAAGGCGGCGCAGCCCGGCCTCGGGTTCACGCCCGTGCGAGAAATGATTTGGCTGCACGACTGATGCTCAAACAGCGCGAAGGCCGGGGTCCCGTCGTCCGGCGGGCATACCCGGCCCCACTTCTGGAACCCTCGTGAGTCCCAGCACACGGATTGTGCCTCGAACGGTTGGGTTCGTCAACGCATGATGGCTCCACGGATGCGCGAAGCACTGGTGGTGGTGGCGCGGGTGAACCTTCCGCGCACTCGGGGGTTAGCCGCCGAGCACATGCATGTGCTCGGCGGCCGGGTAGTCAACGCACGAATAGGTGCCGCGCGGGCGCGCGAGGCAACCATTCGGGTAAGTCGGCGCGTGTGTCGTCTTGTAGAGGAGGAACGATGCCAAGCGCGGGTGACGACACCTTTGACGATGATCGGATCATCGCGCTACTCAAGGACTCGGTACCAACAGCGCCCGTTGCTATCGATCCAGTAGCCGTCAGAGATCTAGCCCAGCAGACGGAGTCGGGCAGCGACGGCTTCAGTAGCCACCGTCTCCTTCCGGAGCGAAGGCGTTACTGGCACGCAGCGGGCTGTGCGTTACCGCGCTCGCCGCGATGCCACTGAACCGGCGCACGATCAGCGGGGACGCGGTTGAGCGGCCTGGACGGCGCCATGCGGCCGCCTATGCTCTAGGCGCCGTCACCAAGACGCCACAACGGAGTCGCGTTCAGGAGCTGGCGCTGGGCCTGGGTCGCGGGAGACGAGCCCGTCGCGCGTTTCACCCGCAAAATCTGGTGCTGTCACCGACAGCACGTAGCCGGATGAAGCCGATATACTGCTGAGCAAGACGGAGGTCCCTGAGCACGGAACATCGGGGCAACGCCGTTTCGGCAGGTCAGAGCGGTGCCTCGATCGGTTTCGATTCCCGTCACCCGCTCCAGCCCGGGCCGTGTCAGCAGGCGCGCGAGCCCGCCACCGTGACCGTCCGGCAGCCGAGATACTCCGAGTCGCTGCTCGTGCTCGCGCCCGCGAACACGAAGATGAACACCAGCCCCATGATCACGATGTTCGCCCAGGCGATGACCCGGGCGGCGGTGACGAACCCGCTGCCGCTCAGCCGGCCCTGCGAGGCGCGGATCGACCGCGACGCCTGGCCGGCGAGCACCAGCGCGACGATGGCCGGGATGACCGGGCAGACGACCCAGGCGACGAGCGACGTGACGAACGCGCCGATCGCCTTGCCGTCCGTCTGCGGCGGGCCGTAGCCGTACCCGTAGCCGGGCGGCGCGTACGGCGGCGGCGTGCCGTAGCCGGCGTAGCCGGGGTACTGGCCGTACCCGGGCTGCTGGCCGTACCCGGGCTGCGCGCCGTACCCGGGCTGCGCGCCGTAGTCGCCCGGCGGCGGGCCGGGCGGCTGCGCGCCGGGGCCCGGGGTCCAGCCGGAGGGCGGGAGGCCCCAGCCGGGCGCGTTCGGGTCGTTGCCGCTGTCGGTCACGCAAGCCCCCTCGGCTCGGGTCCGGTGCGGCGGAGCCTAGCCGAGCGAGGTGGCCGACGCGGCGCCTACGCCGATGACGAGGAGGAAGATCAGCAGGAGCAACGCCGCGAACCCGAGGTGCACCCAGGCGATGATCTTCGCGGCGGTGACGATGCCGTCGCCGCCGACCCGGCCGTTGCCGGCCGCGATCTCCGCGCGCGCCTTCGGCACGAACACGAGCGCGACGATCGCGGGGACGACGGGGCAGACGAAGAACGCCGCGATCGCGAGCACGAGCGCGAGGACGGCGTTGGTGCTGGTCGTGGTGGCCGGCGCGTAGGCGTAGCCGGGCGGCGGCTGCTGCTGCCCCCACTGCGGCTGCTCGCCGCCGTACTGCGGCATCCCCGGGTCCGACATCGCCACCCCTTCCGGTCGAGTGGCGGGAAGGCTACTCGTTCGCGGCCGACCGCAGGCGCGCCAGCGACCGGGCCAGCAGCCGCGAGACGTGCATCTGGCTGATGCCGACGCGCGCGGCGATCGCCGACTGGGGCAGCCCCTCGAAGAACCGCAGCCGCAGGATGTCCCGCTCCCGCTGCGGCAGCGCGGACAGCGCCGGCACCAGCCAGGAACGCTCCTCCACCACGCGGTAGCCGTCCTCGACGGCCGGCGTGTCGTGCCAGGCGCCGGTGTCGTCGTCGTCGCGCGGCCGGTCGAGCGAGTCGACATGCAGCGCCGACCGCGCCTCGAGCGACTCGATCACCTGCTCCTCGGTCGCGCCGAGGCGCACGGCGAGCTCCTTCGGCGTGGGGGTGCGGCCGAGCTCCTGGGTGAGGTCCTCGCTCGCCGCGCGCGCGGCGAGGTACAGCTCCTGCACCGGGCGGGCGACGTGCAGCGTCCAGGCGTGGTCGCGGAAGTACTTCTTCAGCTCGCCGACGATCGTCGCCTGGGCGAACGTCGCGAACTTGTTGCCGCGCCCCGCGTCGAACCGCTGCGCCGCCGTCACCAGCCCGACGTACGCCACCTGCCGCAGGTCCTCGGCCGGCTGGCCGCGCCCGGTGAACCGGGCGGCGAGGCGCTCGGCGAGGTCCCGGTGCGTCCGGACCAGCGTCTCCACGTCGTCCGAGTGCGGCGGCACGGCGCGCAGCCCGGGCGCCGCGCCGGGCACCGGCTGCGGCGCCACCTCCGCCGGCGGGGCGATGTCCTCGACGCACGCCGCCAGCCCCGGGTCGGCCGCCAGCAGCACCTCGGCGACGTGCGCGGCGGGGTGCGCGAGCACGAACCGCCGCCCGGCGCTCTCCACGATCTCGCGGGCCTCGCCGAGGGTGCGCACCGCCCGCGGGGCCAGCGCCGTCACCGCCGCCAGGTCCAGCACGACGAGCGGCGCGTCGGCGCGGCAGGCGCTGGCGACGCAGGCGTCGACCAGGACGCCGCTCTCTCCGTCGATCTCCCCCGAGACGTCGATGTGGGCGACGCCGTCCCGTCCGCTCACGAGCCGCAGCTCGGCCTGCATCCGCATGCCGGGTGATCCCATCCGATCACGCGGCCGCCGGCGATGCCGGAGCCGCGACCCCGACGAGCGCCGTGCTCTCGACCTCGTTCTCCGTGCTGCTTACCCGCCGCCGGGGGCGGTAACCGCCGCCCCCGCGACGGCGCGGACACGCCACCCGGCCCGCACCGCGCCGGGCTCGGCGAGGGCGACGACGCACCCGCCGAAGCCGCCGCCGGTCATCCGCGCGCCGTGCACGCCCGGCGTCGCCCTGAGCCGCTCCGCCAGCCGGTCCAGCGCGGGCGTCGTCACCGCGAAGTCCTCGGCGAGGCTGGCGTGGCTCTCCACCATCGCGCAGCCCGCGGTGCGCAGGTCGCCCGACCGCAACGCGTCCGCGAACGCGCGCACCCGGGCGTTCTCCGTCACGACGTGCCGGGCGCGGCGGCGCAGCAGCGGGTCGCCGATCGCGTCGACGTCGGCCAACGACGCGTCCGCCAGCGGCCCGACCAGCGCGGCGGCGGCCTCGCACTCGGCGCGGCGGTCGGCGTACGCGGTGCCGGCGAGGACGCGTTCGCCGGAGTTCACGACGACGACCTCGACGCCGTCCGGCAGCGGCACCGGCGTGACGTCGAACCTCGTGAAGTCGACGACGAGCGCGTGCCCGTCGCGGCCGAACGCCGACGCCATCTGGTCGAGCAGCCCGGTCGGCGTGCCGGTGGCGAGGTGCTCGGCGCGCTGGCAGGCGCGGGCCAGCTCCATCGGCGGCCCGGCGAAGCCGAGCGCGAGCGCGACGGCCAGCTCCAACGACGCCGACGACGACAGCCCGGACCCGATCGGCACGGTGGACGAGACGGCGCCCACCCCGCCCGTCGCGGGCCGCAGCACCGCGACGACGGCGGCGACGTACCGCGCCCAGTCCGGCGTCACGGCCGCCGGGTCGGCGACGTCGAGCGGCACCTCGCACGGCTCGGGCCGCACGTCGCTGGTGAGCCGCACCACCGGGCCCCCGCGCCGCAACGTCACCGTGGTGCCGAGGTCGATCGCCATCGGGCAGGCGAGACCGCCGGCGTAGTCGGTGTGGTCGCCGATGAGGTTGACCCGCCCGGGGGCGAACGCGCGCACGGTGTCGCTCACGCCCGCAGTCCTACCGCGCGCGTACCGTCGGGCGCGAGCGGAGGTTCGCCGATGATCACGCCGGGTAACAGCGGCGCCATGAAGCCGAGATCACTGCCGTGGCGCTCCCCGCGCGGCGTGCTGGGCCTCACCCCGCCGTACGGCGGGCTGAAGGACCCGTGCGTCGTCCGCCTCGGCGACGAGTGGCACCTGTTCGCGACCGGCTGCAAGGAGGGCTGGACCTACGACGTGGTGCACGCCGTCGCGCCGCACCCGCTGGGCCCGTGGACGATGCTGCCGCCGTCGGTCGTCACCGGCGCGACCGGCCCGTCGACCTGCGCGCCCGGTGTCGTCGCCGACGGCGACCGGCTGCACCTGTTCCTGCACGAGGCGTACAACCTGCTCGGCGGCACCGTCACGCACCTGGTCTCCGACGACGCGGGCGCGTCGTTCGCCGCGGTGTCGACGGCGCTCACCGCGCTGCCCGGCACGGCCGAGGCCGGCCTCTACGACGCCCACCCCGGCGCGGTCGGCGGCGAGCGGTACCTCGTCTACTCGGCGTTCGCGACGGTCGGCGAGCCGGACCTGCACCTGGCTCGCAGCGAGTCCGGCACCTGGGACGGGCCGTGGGAGCGGCTCGGCCCGGTGCTCGCCCACGACGACGTGCCGTTCCACAACCGGCGCGGCTGCGAGCACTACGAGTGGGGCCTGGAGGGCGGGCAGCTCGTGGAGCTGCCGGACGGCCGGACGCTGCTGCTCGGCGTCTGCTTCCTGCCGACGGGCGCGCCCGGGGCGCGGCAGCGGGCGTTCCTCGCCGTCGCCGACCGGCCGGCCGGACCCTACGAACTGGTCGGGCCGGCGCTGGACCCGCGGTCGTACGGCCGCACCGGCGAGAACGGCCACGGCGCGGCGGTCGTGCACGACGGCGAGGTGTACCTGTTCTTCCAGCACCGCGACGGCGACGGGCTGCCGTGGGACCTGCACGTCGCCTCCGTGCCGGCCGACGCGCTGCCGGGCCGCGCGGAGCCGTTCGCCGTGGTGGCGTGACGTTCGTCGCGCAACGGGGTAGGCAGGCGCCATGACGCTCCCCACCGCCCCGCTGGGCACGACCGGTCTCGACATCACGCGCGTGGGCTTCGGTGCCTGGGCCATCGGCGGCGGGGGCTGGGTCGGCGGCTGGGGCAGCCAGGAGGACGACGAGTCGGTCGCCGCGATCCGCGCCGCCGTCGAGCGCGGCGTCAACTGGGTCGACACCGCCGCGATCTACGGCCTCGGCCGCTCCGAGGAGGTCGTCGGGCGCGCGCTCAAGGACATCCCCGACAACGACCGCCCGTACGTGTTCACGAAGTGCGGGCTCACCTGGGACGACAACGGCGACGGGCCGCACAACGTCATGGCGCCGGACTCGGTGCGCCGCGAGGTCGACGCGTCGCTGCGCCGCCTCGGCGTGGACCGGATCGACCTGTACCAGGTGCACTGGCCGCCGACGGACGGCACGCCGCTGGAGGAGTACTGGGCGGTGATGGCCGAGCTGAAGGAGTCCGGCCAGGTCCGCGCGATCGGCCTGTCCAACCACGACGTGAAGCAGCTCGCGCAGGCGGAGGAGGTCGCGCACGTCGACTCGCTCCAGCCGCCGCTGTCGCTCATCGCGCGCGACGCCGCCGCCGACGTGATCCCGTGGTGCGCCGAGCACGGCACCGGCGTCGTCGTCTACAGCCCGATGCACTCCGGCCTGCTCACCGGCGCGATGACGCCGGAGCGGGTGGCGTCGCTGCCGGACGACGATTGGCGGCGTTCCAACGACGACTTCACCGGCGACAAGGGCCGCGCCAACATGGCGCTCGCCGACGCGCTGCGGCCGGTGGCCGAGCGGCACGACGTGCCGGTCGCGGCGGTGGCGGTGGCGTGGACGCTGGCTTGGCCGGGCGTCACCGGCGCGATCGTCGGCGCCCGCAACGCCGGCCAGGTCGACGGCTGGCTGCCTGGCGCGTCGTTGCGGCTGACGGACGAGGACCTGGACGAGCTGGCGGCGGCGGTGCGCCGCACCGGCGCCGGCAGCGGGCCGCTCGACCCGCGCGCCGAGCCGCGCGGCTGACCGCCGTGGCCCCGCGCACGATGCGGGCCGCCTACCTGCCCGGGGGACGGGTCGTCGACCTGCGGGAGATCGAGGTCCCGGTACCGGGGCCGGGCGAGCTGCTGCTGCGGATGGGCGCGTCCACCATCTGCGGCTCCGACCTGCGGGCGATCTACCGGGAGCACCTGGGCCACGGCGCGGAGGCGTACCAGGGCGTCGTCGGCGGGCACGAGCCGTGCGGCGAGGTGGTGGAGGCGGGGCCTGGCGTCACGGCGTTCGGGCCGGGCGACCGGGTCGTCGTCTACCACATCGCCGGCTGCGGCTCCTGCGCCGACTGCATGGACGGCTACGACATCTCCTGCCAGTCGCCGGAGCGGAAGGCGTACGGCTGGCAGCGCGACGGCGGCCACGCCGACTTCATCCTCGCGGACGAGCGGTCGCTGGTCCGGCTGCCGGAGGAGCTGTCGTTCCTCGACGGCGCCAGCGTCGCGTGCAGCGTCGGCACGGCGTACGAGGCGCTCTGCCGGATCGGCGTCTCCGGCCGCGACGCGCTGCTCGTCACCGGCCTCGGCCCGGTCGGGCTGGCCGCCGGGCTGCTCGGCAAGGCGATGGGCGCGACGACGGTGATCGGTGTCGACCCCGCGCCCGAACGCCGCGCGCTCGCGGTGGGGACCGGCGCCGTGGACGAGGCGGTGCCCGCGGACGCGAACGCCGCCGCCGAGGTGCGCCGGCTCACCGGCGGGCACGGCTGCGAGACGGCCGTCGATTGCTCCGGCGCGGCGTCCGGCCGGCTCACCGCGGTGGACGGCGCGCGGCGCTGGGGACGGGTGGCGTTCGTCGGGGAGGGCGGCCGGGTCGACCTCGACGTCAGCCAGCAGCTCATCCACCGCAACCTCACCGTGCTCGGGTCCTGGGTGACCAGCCGGTGGCGCACCGCCGAGCTGCTGGAACGGCTCGTAAGGTGGGGGCTGCACCCCGAGGTGCTGGTGACCCATCGGTTCCCGCTCGAGCAGGTGGCGGAGGCGTACGCAGTGGCCGACAGCGGCGTGGCGGGCAAGGTCGCGGTGGTCGGGAGGTGAGCGCTCCGCTCGCCTTCGACGAGTACGGCGTCGCGTCGCTCGACGGTGTCTGGGCGTTCACGCCCGAGGGCGGCGAGCCCACCACCATCGAGGTCCCGGGGCTGTGGGAGGCGCAGGGGCACCTGGAGCTCGACGGCGCCGCCGAGTACTGCCGCCGCTTCGCGCTCGCCGACACGGCCGGCTACTGGACCCTGACGTTCGGCGCGGTGATGGACCTGGCCGAGGTCTGGCTCAACGGCACCCGCCTCGGCGAGCACGACAGCGCGTTCACGCCGTTCTCGTTCGACGTCTCGGGGCTGCTGCGCGACGACAACGAGCTGCGCGTGCGCGTCTACGACCCGTCGCTGGCGGAGCCGGAGCACATCCGGCTGCCGCACGGGAAGCAGGGCTGGGCGAACAACCACTTCCCCAGCCGGCCGAGCCTCTACATGACGTACGGCGGCATCTGGCAGTCGGTGACGCTGCGCCGGCACGGGCCGCTCGTCGTGGACGACGTGTTCGTCAACGCCGACCCGGACGACCTGCGGGTGCGCGTCGAGGTGACCAACCGCGGCGCCGAGCCGGTCGCCGCGCGGCTCGGCGTGCGCGCCGTCGCGCGGGTGCGGATCGAGGACGTGACGGTGGCGCCGGGCGCGACAGAGGTCGTGGAGGCCGCATTCGGCGCGACCGACGCGAAGCGCTGGTCGCCCGCCGCGCCGAACCTCTACACCGCGCTGGTCGACGTGCTGGTCGGCGGCGAGCAGAGCGACACGGCGCGGGTGCGGTTCGGGCTGCGGACGCTGCGGCTCGACGGCCCGACGCTGCTCATCGACGGCGAGCCGTACCGGATGAAGTCGGTGCTCGTGCAGGGGTTCACCGCGGACCGGCTCTACGCCGAGGGCACCCGCGAGGAGGTCGAGCGCGAGGTGCGCGCGGCGCGGGACATGGGGTTCAACACGCTGCGCCTGCACATCAAGGCGTTCGACCCGGTCTACCTCGACGTCTGCGACGAGCTCGGCATGCTGCTCGAGTGCGACCTGCCGGTCGCCGAGCCGATCGACCACGACGACATGGGTGCCGACACCGAGACGGCGCGCGCCTGCCTGCGCGCGATCCGCGAGCAGGTCCGCCGCGACCGCAACCACCCGTCGGTGATCCTCTGGGCCGCGATGAACGAGCTGACGCTCGACCGCGAGGGCGCCCACTACTGGGACAGCTACGAGGAGTTCGCGAAGACGCTCTACGACGCCGTGGTCGAGCTGGACCCGACCCGGCCGTGCATCGAGAACGAGTGGGTCGAGCCGGAGCCGGAACGCGTCTTCCGCTCGCCGATCCTCACCGCCCACTGGTACGGCCGGCTGCACGCCGAGTACCTCGCCAAGCTCGAACGCGAGTCCGCGCGCTACCGCGACGTCGGGATGCCGCTCTACGTCACCGAGTACGGCGACTGGGGCCTGCCGCAGATGCCGCTGCTGCCGGACGCGCCGTTCTGGGACACCCACGACATCTACGCGACCGGGCTCGCGGCGTCGTTGTGGCCGTCGACGGTGGCGCGGTTCGTGACCGAGACGCAGCGGTACCAGGGGCTGTCCGACCGGCTGCAGACCGAGGTGTTCCGCCGGCACGACCACATCGGCGGCTACTGCCTCACCGAGCTGACCGACGTGCCGCACGAGCTGAACGGCGTGCTCGACCTGCACCGCAACCCGAAGCCGCTCGCGGTGGCCGAGGTCGTGCGGATGAACCAGACCGTGCTGCCGATGCTGGAGCTGGAGTCGCTGGTACACACGGCCGGGACGCTGCTCTCCGCGCCGTTGCACGTGAGCAACGACGGCCCGGCGCTGGCCGACGTGACGGTCGAGGTGCGCTTCGGCGACACCGCCGCGTCGCTGTCGCCGGAGGAGCTGGCCGGGCTGGACGCGAGCGAGCTGAACGAGGCGAAGGCGCTGGCGCGCTTCGACGAGTCGTCGTGGGGCACGCGGATCCCGGTGCTCGACGCGTACCGCGCCGCGCCGCACGGCGAGGTCGTCATCGCGGTGCCCGAGGTGCCGGGCAGCCACGACCTGGTGCTGCGGCTGTCGGCCGGCGGCGTTCCGGTCGCCGAGAACCGCTACCCGATCCACGTCGTGCGGCCGCCGGACGCGGCGTACGCCGTGCGGGTCGTCGGCGAGCGGCGGACCGCGGAGGCGCTGTCGCTCGTCGGCGCGACGGTCGGCGACGACGGCCCGACGTTCGTCGCCGAGTACGGCCTGACGCCGGACCTCACCGCCGACCTCGCCGAGCGGCTGGCCCGCGGCGAGACGGTGGTGGTGCTGGCGCAGCGCGCCGAGGCCGGGCCGCACTACCCGGTGCCCGCCGAGATCGTCGACGTCGAGACGGTGTGGGGCTCGACGGTGTTCCACTTCACGACCGACGAGGGGTCGCTGCCGTCGCTGCCGCGCCGCGCCGTCCTCGTCGCCGAGGACTCCACGATCCAGGCCACGGCGATCGTCGTGCGGCTCGGCGGCGAGGCGTGGCCGGACGTGCCGGAGGTCATCGCGTACAAGCCCGCGCCGAACGCCGTCACCGGCCGCATCGTCGGCTCGCACCGGGTCGGCGCGGGGCGGCTGGTCGTCTGCCAGTACCGGCTGGTCGGGCCGGCGCTGCGCGGCGACGCGGCCGCGCTCGCCGTGCTGTCCGACCTGGTGCGCTGGGCCGCCGACCCGCCGCCGCGGCTGACCCGCGACCGGCTGGTGAAGGACGACGGCCGGACCGTGACGTTCTACTCGTGGGAGCCCGTCGCATGACCGGAGAGCGCCGCCGCAACCCCACGGCCGACGAGTGGACGACGTTCGCGACGCACCGGCAGGACCGGACGTTCCTCCCGCCGGCAGAGCACTGCCCGCTCTGCCCGACGCGCGACCCGGAGCACCCCACCGAGATCCCGCGGGCGGCGTACGACTTCGTCGTCTTCGACAACAAGTTCCCGTCGCTCGTCCACGACGCGCCGGCCCCGGCCACGCCCGCCGGCGGCGTCTACGACGTGGCGCCCGCCGTCGGCGCCACCGAGGTCGTCGTCTACTCCGACGACCACGACCTCAAGCTCGCCGACATGCCGGCCGAGCGGATCGCCCGGCTGGTCGACGTGTGGGCGGACCGGTACGCCGAGCTGGGCCGCCGCGACGAGGTAAAGTACGTCTTCGTCTTCGAGAACAAGGGCGAGGCGATGGGCGTCACGCTGCACCACCCGCACGGGCAGGTGTACGCGTACCCGGAGATCCCGCCGCGCCCGATGCGCGAGCTGACCGCCGCGCTCGACCACTTCGCCGCGCACGGCACCTGCGTGTTCTGCGACGTCGTCGCGCGGGAGCGCCGGGACGGCGTCCGCGTCGTCGCCGGCAACGAGAGCGTCGTCGCGTACGTGCCGTTCTGGGCCCGGTACCCGTACGAGGTGCACATCGCGACCCGCCGCCACTGCGCGTCGCTGCTCGACGTGACCGCCCCCGAACGCCGCGCCCTCGCCGAGGTGCTCCGCGCCGTGCTGCGCGCGTACGACGGGCTGTTCGGCTTCCCGCTGCCCTACGTCATGTCGATGCACCAGGCGCCGACCGACGACGGCCAGTGGCAGCACGTCTCGCACCTGCACCTGGAGCTGACGCCGCCGCACCGCACGGCGACGAAGCTCAAGTACCTCGCCGGCTCCGAGCTCGGCGGCGGGGCGTTCATCAACGACACCGTCCCCGAGCAGACCGCCGCCGAGCTGCGCCGCGCGCTGGCGGCGTCCCTGTGACGCCGGAGGTCGCGGCCAAGCACGCGCGGGTCGTGGCGCTGCTGGACCGGCTCGGCCTGGACTCCCTCGTGCTGCGCCGCCCCGGCAACGTCGCGTGGCTCTCCGGCGGCGGCCGCACCCACATCCTCGCCACGCCCGAGGCCGGCGTGGCCGTGGTGCGGGTGCGGCGCGACGGCATCGAGGTGCACACCGCCGTCAACGAGGCGGACCGGCTGCGCGCGGAGGAGCTGGCCGCCCTCGACGCGGAGTGGCACGTGCTGCCGTGGTCCGCGCCGCTCGCCGTCGACGGCCCCGACGACACGACGTACGCCGCCGAGGTCGGGGCGCTGCGCCGCTCGCTGCTGCCCGCGGAGGTCGACCGCTACCGGGACGTCGGCCGGGCCGCCGCCGAGGCGATGACCCAGGCGGCCGGGATGCTGTCGCCGGAGCTGTCCGAGCACGCCGCGGCCGCCGCGCTCGGCGCGGAGCTGCTCGTGCGCGGGCTGGACCCGGTCGTGCTGCTCGTCGCCGGCGCGTCCCGCGTCGGCGTCCACCGGCACCCGCTGCCGACGGCGGCGCCGTTGGGGGAGATGGTCATGCTCGTCGCCTGCGCGCGCGGCCCCGGCCTCATCGCCAACCTCACCCGCTTCGTGTCGTTCGGGCCGGTCCCGGCGGAGTACGAGCGGCTGCTCGACGTGGAGGCGGCGTTCCTCGACGCGACGGTGCCGGGCACGCCGGTGGGCGAGGCGTTCGCGGCGGGGACGTACGCGTACGCGGCGGCCGGCTTCCCCGCCGACGAGGCGACGCGGCACCACCAGGGCGGCCCGACCGGCTACGAGACCCGCGACTACCTCGCCGACGCGACGTCCGCGCCCCCGGTCGAGGAGTGGCAGGCGTTCGCCTGGAACCCGAGCGTGCCAGGGCTGAAGGTCGAGGACACCGTGCTCGCGACGCCGGGCGGCGTGGAGGTGCTGACGGTGGACCCGGCGTGGCCCACGGTCACCGCGCACGGGCGCGCGCGCCCCGCGGTGATGGTGAGGAGTCACTGACCGGTGCGTTATGTCCGGAAGGTCACGGGGTAGGCGGAGGGCAGACGGCCCGCGCGAGACAAGACGCGGGCCCTGCGTCGCCGTCCCCTGGAGGCCCGGTTGCACCCGTCCGAGCGTGACGAGCTCGTCGTCCTGTCCCACCTGCGGTGGGACTGGGTCTGGCAGCGCCCGCAGCACCTGATCTCGCGGATCGGGCGCGGGCGCCGCACGTGGTTCGTGGAGGAGCCGCTGCCGTCGCCGGACGTCACCGAGCCCCGGCTGGTCACCGTCGACGCCGGCACCGTCACCCGCGTCTGGCTCGAGGTGCCCGGCGAGGCGGGCGCGCACGTCGGCTTCGGCGACGCCGTCGCCGGCGGGTACCTCGCGGCGCTGACCGACCTCCTCGGCGTCCCCGAGGGCGCGCGCGACGTCTGGCTCTACACGCCGATGGCGCTCGACCTCGCGCTCGCGCTCGTGCCGCGGCTGCTCGTGTACGACGTGATGGACGACCTCGCGTCGTTCGCCGGCGCGCCGCCGGAGCTGCTGCTGCGGCAGCGGCAGGCGCTGCACGAGGCGTCGCTGGTGTTCACCGGCGGGCGGTCCATCCACCGCGGCGTCGCCGGGCAGAACGACCGGACGTTCCTGTTCCCCAGCGGCGTCGACATCGAGCACTACGCGCCCGCGCGGCGGCTCCGGCCCGAGTCGCGCGACCGGCACGTCGCCGGCTACGTCGGCGTCATCGACGAACGCCTCGACCTCTCGCTGGTCGCCTCGCTCGCCGCGGCGTTGCCGGACTGGACGATCGAGCTGGTCGGCCCGGTCTGCAAGATCGACGAGGCGTCGCTGCCGCAGGCGCCGAACATCGCCTACCTCGGCAAGCAGCCGTACGAGAAGCTGCCGGACGTCATGGCCGGCTTCGACGTCGCACTCATGCCGTTCGCGCTCAACGAGGCGACGCGCTCGATCAGCCCCACCAAGACGCTCGAGTACCTCGCCGCCGGCCTGCCCGTCGTGTCCACCCGGGTGCCGGACGTCGTCAGCGACTTCGGGGCGTTCGTGCAGCTCGAGGACGACGGCGACGGCTTCGCCCGCGCCTGCCGCAACGTCCGCCGCCACGACGTCGCCGAACGCGACGCGCGGCTCGCGCCGGTGCTCACCCGCTACCGGTGGGACTGGATCGCCGACCGGATGGCGCGCCACATGGACGACGTCCTCAGCGGCGCCACCGCGACCGTCGAGGAGACGGCGTGAGCCTGCCGGACAACCCCCGCATCGTCATCGTCGGCGCCGGCCCCACCGGGCTCGGCGCCGGCTACCGCCTCAACGAGCTCGGCTACGACGACTGGGTGATCCTCGAGGCGAACGACTACGTCGGCGGCCTCGCCACGTCGTTCACCTCCGAGAACGGCTTCACCTACGACGTGGGCGGCCACGTCATGTTCAGCCACTACAAGTACTACGACGACCTCGTCGAACGCCTCATGGGCGACGAGTACACCGAGCTCAAGCGCGAGGCCTGGGTGTGGATGGAGAACCGCTTCATCCCGTACCCGTTCCAGAACAACGTCGGCGGGCTGTCGCCGGAGACGACGTTCGACTGCGTCATGGGCGCGATCCGCGCGCGGTACGAGCCGACCGGCGAGACGCCGCAGAACTTCCGCGAGTGGGTCCTCGCCACCATGGGCGACGGCATCGCCAAGCACTTCATGCTGCCGTACAACTTCAAGGTCTGGGCCACCCCGCCCGAGCTGATGAACTACGTCTGGATCGGCGAGCGCGTCGCCGTCGTCGACGTCGAGGACCTCCTGCGCAACGTGCTGTTCGAGAAGCCGGAGACCACCTGGGGGCCGAACTCCACGTTCAAGTACCCGCTGCGCGGCGGCACCGGCTTCCTCTACGAGGGGATGCGGCGCTACGTCGAGCCGCACCTCGAGCTCAAGACCACCGTCGCGTCGATCGACCCCGTCGCCAAGGTCGTCCGCACCACCGACGGGCGGGACTGGCCGTACGACGTGCTGCTCAACACCATGCCGCTCAACAAGCTCGTCTCGTCGTTCACCGGCGGCGTCCCCGACGCCGTCCGCGACGCCGTGGGCGGGCTGGTGTGGAGCGGCTCGCACATCGTCGGCATCGGCGTCGACCGGCCCGCCATGTCCAACAAGAACTGGATCTACTTCCCCGAGCCGGACGTGCCGTTCTACCGGGTGACGTACCTGTCGAACTACTCGCCGTACCTCGCCGCGACCCCCGACCAGACGATCTTCCTCACCGAGACGTCGCGGTCGACGTTCAAGCCCGAGGCCGCCGACACCATCGTCGACCGGGTCGTCGACGGGCTCTGCTCCACCGGCCTCATGGAGGAGTCCGACCGCGACCTCGTCGTCGACCGCTGGCTCTGCTCGCCGGACATGTCGTACCCGGTGCCGTCCGTCGGGCGCGACCAGGCACTCGGCACCATCCAGCCGTGGCTGCGTTCGCAGGGGATCTTCTCCCGCGGCCGGTTCGGCGCCTGGCTCTACGAGATCGGCAACATGGACCACTCGGCGATGCAGGGCGTGGAGTTCGTCAACCACGTGCTGCACGGCGAGCCGGAGACCGTGTGGATCCCGCGCGGCGAGGGCGAGGCCGGCGCCGGGATCCGTTGACGGGCGGTCGGCCCTCCATTACTCTGACCACGCGGTTTGGCCACGGTCGCCGCCCAGCCTTAGACCCCGCCCCGGCGGGGTCTTCGTGCGTCTAGGGCACCCAGCACGAGATCCGGTGCACACGCGGCTCGATCCGCGCCCACAACGCCGCGTTCGCGCGCACCGCGCGCTCGTCGCGTTCGACGCCCGACGTGATCCGCCGGTGCAGGAACGCCACCAGGTCGGCGGCCTGGAGCAGCCGGCTGGCGCGTGACGGCGCGAAGTGCAGCGTGTCCGCGATCCGCGTCAGGTGCCGCGGCCGGTAGCCCGGCGTCGGGCCGCGCTGGAAGCGCCAGATGTGCTCCCGATACCCGTCGGCTCCGGCGACCTCGTCCGCGATGAGCAGCAGCCGCTCGTCGCGGTCCTCGGCGAGCCGGTCGACCCGCTCGGCGAGGTGCTGGAGCACGACCGCGTGCGGGTGGACCGTGTGCCGCGCCCGGAGCGCCGGGACGTCCACGCCCTGGAGGACGAGCCGCACGTCGTGCGCCGCGATCGCGGCGAGCGCCGCGTGGTAGACGCCGAGCCGGGCCCGGACGCGGCGTGCGAACGGCGCCCACTCCTGCGAGCCGTGGAACAGCGCGTGCCCGTGCAGCTCGGCCTGGTCCGGCACGCCGGGCGCCGACGCGACGACGGCGTCCAGCGCGTGCATCAGCGGGATCGCCTGGTCGTCGGGACAGACGAGTCCGCAGAGCCAGTAGCGGGCGCGGTCGTACGACTCGTCCAGGTACGTGAGCAGCATCGGACCCAGCGTTGCAGCGCCGGAGGGCTTGTGACGGAGCCGGAGCCGATCTGTGGACAGCCATTTCCCTTCGTTGACGCGGTGGTCATTCGTCCCTATCGTGCGCGTTCGTCACGAATGGTGCGATGCCGTCACCGGCGGCATTGGTCGAGCGCACGGGGGACGAATGAGGGCGCGCATTCTCGCGCTCGCGGTGGCGGCGGCTCTCGCCGCGCCCGCACCCGCGACGGCGACGGTCACCGCGGCTGACGGCCGAGCCCTCCCGGTCGGCTCCGTCGTCGCGTACGGCGCCCGCCACGGCGACACCTGCACGTTCGACGCTCCCTCGGTCGCCCTCGCCGGCGACGAGGTCGCACTCGGGCTGCGTGCCGACGACGGCTGCCGGCTCGTCGTGTGGACCGTCTCGCCCGCGGTGGCGGACTCGCTGGTGCAGGTGGGACGCCCGAAGACGGATGCGGACGGTGCCACGGCACCGAACGCTGCGGACCTCACGAGCAGCGGGTCCGGACCGACGGTCTCCGGTCCGGAGGCCGCGGCGGTGGGCATCGTCACCGCCGCGGCGTCGCAGGACGAACGGCAGGTGCTGCTGCGGCAGAGCGTCTACAAGCCGGGCGGGGTCCGCGTCTACGAGGACGAGGCGGAGGCGGTGTACCTCGTCGACCGGCGCACGGGCGCGCTGTCCGGGCTGCAGCCGACCGGCGGCTACTGCGCCGGTGACCTGCTCAGCGACTTCGTCTACTCGCCGTTGACCGAGGTGGTCGACTGCTACTACAAGCGCCGCTACGGCGGCCCCGACCGGATCGGCTTCCTCTCCGGCGGCTACTACCGCGAGGTCGTGGCGGGCATCCAGACCGACGGGCGGACGCTCACCGAGACGTTCAACCGGTATCGCGGCAAGCCGGCGACCTGGACCTACGACGCGGGCGGTGCGCTGCCCGTGGGCTGGTACACCTACTTCTACGCGCGGGACGTCTGATGGGCAGCCGGGTGCGGGGCGCGGCCGTCGTGGCGCTGCTCCTGCTCGGGATCGCGCCCGGCGCGCGGGCCGCGGCACCGCCGCTCCTCACGGTGAGCGGTGACCACTCCGCCGGCGCGGCGATCACGCTGACGACCCGCACGACGCTCGACTTCGAGGACGCGCTCGTCACGACGCACGGGGGGTACGCGGTCCTGACCCTGTACTCCGCGGCCGGCCGGGAGGTCGGCGGGGTGGCGCGGCTGCCCGAGCTGACCGACCCGGCACAGCCGGACCCGCTCGCGCCGCCCACGGTTCTGGGCAGCGGTCTGGTCACGCTGGACCCGGGCCGTTACCGCCTCTACCTCCTGACCGACGCCTCCACCACGGTCACGGTGCCGCTCCTCGCCGGCGAGGGCAGCGCGGTGACGCCGACGGCGCCGCTGCGCGCCACCCACAGCGCGGCCCGCACCTCGGTCACGCGGCCGACGGCGACGCTCCGGCTGCCGCTCGCGGAGCGGCGTGGCGCGGTCACGCTGGCGGTGGCGCAGTACACCGCCGGCACCGCCAACCTGGGGACGCACACGTTGCGGCTCTGCTTCACGCGCCGCGGGCGTGCCTGCGTGGACGGCCTCGCGTACACCGGGCAGGCGGTGCACTCGTCGCAGATCGGCTACGAGTTCAACTCCCCGCCCCGCCACGGCAACGACCTCCGGGCGGAGCTGCGCACGGCGCCGACGGCGCCACCGCCCGCACCGACCGACACGCTCGGGCTCGTCCTGCTCCAGTACGACGTGGCGCGCTAGGGACGCCAGGGGCCGACGGACGCGATCTCGGCCGAGGACACCGGGTACGGCAGCGCGAGCTCGTCGCACGCCCACCGCAACGACGCCACCGCCTCGCGGCGCATCGTCTCCAGCAGCCGCGGGATCGGCGGCACCGGTCCGGCGAGCCAGCCGGCCGCGAGGCCGGCCATCCACGCCGCCCACTCCGGGTGCCCGGCGGCGAGCACGTGCCCGCCGGGCCCGCCGGCGGCGCGGACGCCGGCCTCGCCCATGGCGAGCATCGCGGCCGGGTTGCCGGACGACGCCCCGGCCCAGTCGACGACGACGGCGCCGCGGCCGGGGAGCCGGCACCAGTTCTGCAGCCACAGGTCGCGGTGGACGAGCCGGTCGCCGGCCGGGTCGGCTTCGACCGCGGCGGCGGCGAGCACCGGGACGTGCACCGTCCAGGCCGCGTCGACCAGGCCGCAGGCGACGAGCGGCGACGGGTCGTCGGCCCAGGCCGGCACGTGGGCCGGCTCGGCCAGCCCGGGGAACGCCGCCACGGAGCCGAGCGCGGTCAGCGCCTGTCGCAACGCGACCGCGTCGGCGGCGGTGACCGGCGCGCCCCAGGCCGCGGCGGAGAGGTCCTCGGTCACGAGCACGCGCGGCACGTCGCCGCCGCCGGGCTCGTACGCGACCAGCGCGGGCAGGTGCGGCGAGTCGACGGTGGCGTAGACGAGCCGCTCGACGGCGACGCCCCAGCCGTCGGCGCGCGGCGGCTGCTCGGCCTTGACGAACGCCGTACGCCCGCCGGGCAGCGTGACCGACCACCGGCCGGTGTCGGAATAGCCGCCCTCGCGCAGCGGCCGCACCGTCTCCGGCGCGGCGCCGAGCAGCGCGGCGACGACCGCCGCGACGACCTCGTACTCCACCGGCGCAGCGTTTCACGCCGACCGGCCAGGGCAACCGAACGGGGACGCGAGGAGGACGACGTGGACGCGACGAACGACGGCCTGTCCCTGCTGCGGGAGGACCACCGGGCGATGGTGGAGCTGTTCCAGCAGATCGAGGCGGTGCCGCGGGGCATCCCAGCGGACACGGAGGGCATGCAGCGCAAGCGGAAGCTGTTCGAGCAGGTGTCGGCGGCGCTGTCGCGGCACGCCATGGCGGAGGAGCAGCTGCTCTACCCGCTGGCCCGCCGGGTGCTGGACGGCGGCGACGCGCTCGCCGACCACGCCCTGGCCGAGCACCAGCAGGTGAAGGAGACGCTGGTCCGGCTCGACGGCCTGAGCGTCGACAACCTCGACTTCGACGGCGAGATCCGCTCGCTCATGGCGACGATCCGCGACCACGTCAAGGAGGAGGAGAACGACCTCTTCCCGGCGCTGGAGTCGCGCCTCACCGCGGGCGAGCTGGCCGAGCTGGCCCGCGACCTGGAACGCGCCGAGCGCATGGCGCCGACCCGGCCGCACCCGAACGCGCCGAACCAGCCGCCGTTCAACGTCCTGGCCGGCGCGGGCGTGGCGGTCGTCGACAAGGCGCGCGACGCGCTGTCCGGGCGCGGCGACATCCGGCCGGGGAGCGACGAGTGAGACGGGACCTGGCGGGCCGCGTGGCCGTCGTCGTCGGCGCGTCGTCGGGCATCGGGCGCGCGGCCGCGAACAGGCTCGCGGCCGAGGGCGCGGTCGTCGTCTGCGCGGCGCGCGGCAAGGCGGCGCTGGACGCGACGGTGGCGGAGATCCGGCACGCGGGCGGCAAGGCGCACGCGGTGCCGTGCGACGTCGCCGACCGCGAGCAGGTCGAGTCGCTGGCCCGGCAGGTCGCCGCCGAGCACGGCCGGATCGACGTGTGGGCCAACGTCGTCGGCATCGCGACCTACGGCACCGTCGAGCAGACGCCGCCGGAGGAGTTCGAGCGCGTCGTGCGGGTCAACTTCCTCGGCCACGTGTGGGGCGCCTACGCCGCCCTGCCGCACCTGCGCGAGACGGCCGGGACGCTCATCGGCGTCTCCTCGGTGGTGGGCGTGCGCGCGGTGCCGCTGCTCGCGTCCTACTCGGCGTCGAAGTGGGCGCTGCGCGGCTTCTACGACGCGTTGCGGATGGAGCTGCGCCGGGAACGCACCGGCGTCGAGGTGACGACGATCCTGCCGTCGTCGGTCGACACGCCGTTCTTCCTGCACGCGCGGTCGCGGCTCGGCACCCGGCCGCGGCCGATCCCGCCGGTCTACGACCCGGACGTCGTCGCGGCGGCGATCGTGCGCGCCGCGAAGCGGCCGACCCGCGAGGTCGTCGTCGGCGGCTCCGGCGCCGGGCTGCTCGTCCTGCAACGGCTCGCGCCCGCGTTCTCCGACCGGCTGCTCAACGCCGGCGGGCTGGTCTGGCGGCTGCAGCGCGACACCCGCCCCGACGACGTCCACGACACCTTGGACGAGCCGCTCGACGGCGCGGGAGCGGTTCGCGGCGGGTGGCGCGGGCACGTGTCGCACACCAGCGCGTACACCGCGCTGGCCGGGCAGCGGCCCTGGGTGACCCGGGCGCTGGTCGCGGGAACGGCGGCGTTGACGGTACGACGGCTGCGGAGGTGCCGATGAGCACGGTGTGGGTGACGAACGGCGATGCCACCGGCGGCGCCGCCGAGGGCGACTACGTCCTCAAGCCGGCCGGCGACCTGGTGGAGGTCGGGCGGGTCGAGGGCGGCGAGGTCTGCTGGCTCCAGCCGGTCCCCGCCTCGACGCTGCCGGACCTCGGCACCGCCGACGGGCTCACCGAGGCGCCCGAGCAGGACCGCGCGCTCGCCGCCGTCCGCGGCGTCGAGACCGCCCTGAACACCCGCGGCGGCTGACCGCGTGACCGAACGCGCCGTGCCGTGGATCGCGGTAGGCCTGGTGGTCGTCGCCCTCGCCGGCGCGGCCGCCCTGGTCGCCGGACCCGCCCGCGGCGCGCGCGCCGACATCGCCCGCCAGCAGCGCGACGTCGCCGCGCAGCGCGACCTGCTGGAACGCCAGCTCGCCGCCGTCGAGCGGCAACGCGACCTGACCCGGGCCCAGCTCGACACGGCCCGCGCGCAGCTCGCCGTCAGCCGCGAGACGCGCGACATCGCCCAGCGGCAGCTCGCCGCCACCGGCACGCTGCTCGCGTTGCAACGCCGCCTGGTGGCGCTCGCCGAGCAACTCCTCGCGCAGGTACGGGAGATCAACCGGAAGACGCCCCCCGCCGGGGCGGTGACGAACGGAGTGACGCGATGACGAAGCCTCAGCAGAACGAGTTGCGGCGGTCCGGCAAGGGGGCTACCGACCAGAGCTCGGCCGAGCTGAAGCCGGAGGCCGGGCAGGAGCTCTCCACCAAGGGACGCGGCGGGCCCGTGCCGCCGGCGAACGAGCCCGGCTGGGTCGGCCGCACGGGTCCCGCCAAGAACTACCCGGACAAGTAACCGTCCTGGGGTGTCCGGTGGGGGTGGCGCTAGATTCCGCGCCGCCCCTTGGGCGGCGCTCCCTTTAGTCGCGCCACCCCCACCGGACACCCCTTTCCGTACGTGTGTTCGAGCGCCGTTCGCGGGTAGTCACCCGGCATGACGACGACGAATCAGGACGTCAGTCCGAACCCCGAGAAGGACCCGGACGAGTGGGTCACCGGTGACGAGCCGATGACCGGGCCGCAGGCGTCGTACCTGAAGACGCTGGCGCACGAGGCCGGGGAGGAGTTCGACGCGACGCTGTCCAAGGCCGACGCGAGCAAGCGGATCGACGAGCTCCAGGAACGCACCGGGCGCGGCGCCGACGCCTGAGCCCGGCAACGCGAAAGGGGTGGGCGCCGGGCGCCCACCCCTTCGTCGTCGCTGGTGTGGCTAGCGGCGGCTCTTGCCGGTCGGCACGTTGGTGCCGGGGACGCGGTCGACACGGCCGGCGCCGCTCACCTGCGGCGGCAGCAGCCCGCCCATCGGCTCGAACCCCTCCGCCTGCGTCTGCTCGTCGGCGACGCGGACGCCGTAGCGGTAGCTCATCTTGCCGCCGAGCCAGCCGGAGACGCCGAGCACCGCCAGCGAGACGACGGTGAGGACCAGCAGCCCCATCGGGACCTCGCGGTCGGTGCTGCCGAGCCGGGCCAGGAACGACGCGCCGAGGGCGACGACGACGAGGAGGTTCAGGACCAGGTGCGTCGTGGCGACGCGGTTCGCCTTGGTGCCCTTCTCGAGCTGCGCGTAGTCCATGAAGCCGAAGATCGCGGCGAGCAGCGCGCCGGCCAGGCCGACGCCGAGCGTGACGGTGGCGGCGCGGGCGTAGCCGGTGCCGTTCCCGGCGGTGCGGGACGCGACGTCGAGCACGAGCGTCGTGACGAACGCGCCGATCGGCACGGGCACGAGCGAGGCGTGGAACGGGTGGCCGTACGGCCCGGCGAGCGCCGAGGCGGGCCGCTTGGCGCGGAGCTGCGCGTTGTTCTTCATCGACTGCCTCCGTGGCGGGAAACGCTGCTGCCCTGCGGCTACCCGCGCCGCGGTTGCGCCGAACGTCCCGCTTCGCCCGCTACGGTACGGCGGCATGAGGACCCGACCCCGCCCCCTCCCCGCGCTGCTCGGCCTCGCCGCCGGCTACCTGTCCGCGTGGGGCCTGTACCACCTGATGCTCATCGGCTCGTGCTCGACACCGGCCGGGCCCGGCGAGACGCCGTGCCCGCCGGGCAGCGAGCGGTACTTCTTCGCGGTGTTCATCGGCATGTTCGGCGGCATCCTGCTCAGCGCCGCGGGCGGCGGGTGGGTCGCGTTCCTCGCGCTGTTCGGCGGCATCGGCGGCGCGGGCGTCGCGGCCGGGACGCACGGCGGCGAGGGCTGGTTCGTGTGGTTCGGGCTCTGCTTCCTGCTCACGCCGTTCCTCAGCCTGGTCGGCGCGGTCATGGGCGGCGCGAAGCGGATGCGCGCGGCGCGGCTGCTCAGCGGCGGCGTCCAGGCGATGGGGACGGTGCTCGCCGTCGACGACACCGGCGTCACCATCAACGGGAACCCGCGGGTGCGGATGCGCTTCCGGATCGAGCCGATGGGTGGCGTGCGGCCGCCGTACGAGGCGACGAAGACGGCGACGGTGCCGCGCATCGCGATCCCGCGCGTCGGCGACCGCTACCCGGTCTGGGTCGACCCGGACAACCCCGACAACTGGATGTTCGCGGCCCACCCGCCCGGCCAGGAGCCGGCGCTGCCGCCGAACCTGCGCAAGGTGGTCGAGCTGGCCCGCCGCGGCAGCGCGCCGACGATGCCGCCGCCGCAGGCGACGTCGGTCGACACGGTGGCCGAGCTGAACACGCTCAACGAGCTGCACCTGACCGGCAAGATCAGCGCGGACGAGTTCGCGGCGCGGACCTCGGCGCTGCTGTCGCGCCCGGAGGCGTAGGTGCACGCGAACGCCGAACGCGTCCAGGCGGCGCTGCGCGCGGCCGGGTGCGCGGCCGAGGTCGTGGAGCTGGCCGACTCGGCGCGCACGGCGGCGGAGGCGGCGGCCGCGCTCGGCGTCGAGGTGGGGCAGATCGCGAACAGCCTGGTCTTCGTCGCCGACGGCGAGCCGCTGCTCGTCATGACGAGCGGCGCGAACCGTGTCGACACCGCGCGCGTCGGCGCGCTGCTCGGCGCGACGGTCGGCCGGGCCGACCCGGAGACGGTGCGGGCGGCGACCGGCTTCCCCATCGGCGGCGTGGCGCCGGTCGGGCACCCGGCGCCGTTGCGGGTGCTCGTGGACGAGGACCTGCTCCGCTACGACGCGATCTGGGCGGCCGCGGGCACGCCGCACACGGTGTTCCCGACGACGGGCGCGGAGCTGGTGCGGATCACCGGCGGCACCGCCGCCGCGGTGCGCGCCGAGCGGTAGGTCAGGCAGTGCGGCGGCGCAGCCGCGCCGCCACCGCCGCCGAGCCGGCCGCCACGAGCGCGACGCCGAGCGGCCAGCCGGGCCCGCCGGTGGCGGGGATGCCGCTCCCGCCCGAGCCGGAGCCGGAGCCGCCGGAGCCGCCCGGCCCGCCGGTGCCTTCGGTACCGCCGGTGTGGCCGCCCGTGTCACCGCCGCCGGGCGCGGCGGGCGGGCCGGGCAGCACGAAGTCGAACGCCGCCGTCTCGTCGACCGGGTACAGGAACGTCCCCAGCTCCGGCACCGACACGCTGCCCATGGTGAACACCGTGCCGGAGTAGAGCCGGGAGACGCCGGGCCTGCTCGCGGGGCCGGCGACGGGACGGCCGTGCTCGTCCAGCGCGCCGGTCAGCGCCTTGAGCACCGACCGCGGCGCGGACAGCCGGATGATCCCGGCGTCCTGGTTGACCTCCAGCGGGACCTTGGTGGCGCCGGGGTACTGGAGGCACTTCGGGTCGGCGCTGGTGCCGAAGCAGGTGACCGAGCCGGTGGCGAAGTCGTCGAAGCCGCCGGCGAAGCCGCGCACCGGGTCCCAGTGCACCGACAGCGCCGCGGGCTGGTAGCCGTTGATCCAGCGGAACGCCCAGATCAGCGACGACGCGTCGGTCCCGGTCAGGGCCTTCTGCAGCTCGGCGCCGCTGAGGTCGGCGACCTTCATCGTCACCGTGATGCCGCCGTCGGCGACCGGCGCGCCGGTCTCCAGGTCGACCTGCGGGCCCACGTCGACGCGCAGCACGTCGAGCGCGGGCTGGTTGGCCTGCGCCGGCTTCGGCGGCGGCTCCGGCAGCGTCAGGCTGGACGCCGAGTACGGCGACTGCGCGTCGCCGTCCGGGTCGTCGGAGAACGTCCGCACGACCTCCTTGCGCAACGTCACGTCCTCACCGCCGAGGTTCGACGGGCCGGTGTTCTGGACGAGGACGTTCGGGATCGCGACCGGGCCGCTCGCGCCGTCGGGGACCTTGCCGGACTCGTCGTAGACGATGACGAGCCGGCGCCCGGCCGGGTCGAGCGCCATCGCGAAGAAGTCGGCCAGCGAACGGTCGCCGCCCGCGGCGCAGAGCAGGCCGGAGAGGCAGACCTGGTCGTAGTGCATCGGGTGCGTCGTCGCCTTGACCTGCGTCCACACCGGGCTGGCGGCGCGCGCATCGAGGGTCTGCGCGACGTAGACGTCCCACGGCCCCTTGAAGTCCGGCGAGTCGGCGACGCCGCGCGTGGTGCTGCCGTACCAGGTCATCGCGACGCGCCCGGGGGCGCCGCTCGCGACGAGCCACGGGAAGACCAGCGTCCGCGTCGGCGCCCGCTCCACCGTGACCGGCGCGGAGAAGCCGGGGTTGGTGTCGGTGTCGGTGCAGGAGGCGAGCTTGGCGACCGGCAGCCACGCCAGCTGCGCGTGGAACGAGCCGGGCTGGCCGCCCTTCTCGCCCCAGCCGACGTAGACGTTGCCGTCGCTGTCCTCGTCGGCGACGACGAAGCCGTTGGTGGGGTCGAGGTCGGACTCGGCGACGAGGCACGTGGTCCACGTGTCGCCGGCGTCGGTGGACAGCGCGAGCTTGACGTTCGCGTCCTCGCTGAAGCCGAAGTAGACGAGCGGCGTGCCGGGGTGCGCGGTGTTGTGGGCGCCGTTCGTGTCGGCGTTCATCGGGCCGGGGAAGCCGTTCTGCGGGCCGATGTCGCGCTGCGCGGTCTCGCTGCACGGGCCGTACGCGTCGTAGGTGAGGCCGCCGTTGGTGGACTTCTGCACGACCAGCTCGCCGCGGCCGATGTCGTTGTAGGTGACGAACGACGTCGTGGCGTCGATGAACGTCGTCCACTGCCGGTCCGTCGCGCCGGAGCAGGTGGTCGGCGTCGCGCCGAACGTCGCGCCGTTGTCCTCGCTGTGCGCGGTCGTGAAGTCGGTGTCGGCGAGGCCGACGTAGGACAGCGCGTACGTGCCGGTCTCCGGCCCGCCGGGGCCGTCCAGCTTCTTCTTGCCGGTGGACAGGTAGCAGTCGCCGCCGCCGCGGTCGGCGAGCTGCCCGCGCGGCGGCGTGCCGAGCAGGTGGAACTGGTCGCCGCCGTCGGTCGACACCTGCGCGTAGTCGGCGCCGGTCGTGAACCCGGTCGGGCCGCAGGTGTAGATGCGGCCGTCCGGGTCGATCTCGATGTTCGGCTCGCCCTGGTCGCGCTGCGGGTCGGCCGGCTGGGCCGGCCCGAACGACAGCGGCGCCGGCGCGGCGCTCGCCACCGGAACCGACGCGGTGAACGCGGGGAGCGCGGCGGGGGCGGCGAGCAGCGCACCGAGGAGGGCGAGCCGGGCACGGCGGGAGGGCGTTGGCATGGCTCCATGGTGCACCCCGCGGCCAGGTACGCGAACGCGGGCCGACCTGGCGACGCACCGGGCCGGCGATGGTTCCGTCGTCCGAGCGGCCGGCGCTACCCCTGCGGCTGCCGGTACTCCGGCCGCTCCGACGGGAAGTCGTCCGGGAACACAGCCACGACCAGCTCTCCCGCGAGGACAGCAGCGAGGAACGCCGTGGCCGAGCCCGTGAAGGACACCCACTCCGGCCCCCGCGCGCCGTTCACCACGACCGGCCAGGTCCCGGCGTCCGCCGTCCCGCTCGTCAGCCAGTAGCAGACGTCCCCGTTGTCCGTGACCGCCCACGGCAGCAGCGTGTCGACCGGGTACGGCACCGGCTCGCCGCTCGCCGCGACCTCGCGCAACGCATCGATGCGGACCGTCCGCTGTCGCTCCAGATCCAGGTTCGGGTTCGCGGCGGACGGCTGGAGCACCCACAGGAACTCGTCGAACGTCCCGGGGCCGTAGGTGTCGACCAGTGCTCTGTAGTCGGCGGGGAGGCGGCCGACTCGCGCGGTCACGCCGGCCCAGTCGATCGTGGGCACGCTCGACGACGGCGGGGGCGGTACGACGGCTCTGAGCCGGTCGAGGTCACTCATCGGCTACGGCTCCCGTTCCTCACGCTGACGTCGAACGGTTCGCCTCCTGCCCCAGGAACCCTGCGGCCTTGACGGGCTGGCCACCCGTCACACCGTTCGCTACCCTCTTAGTTACCGACGGGTAACAACGGGAGCGCCGCACCATGAGCCACTACCGGAGCAACCTCCGCGACATCGAGTTCACCCTCTACGAGGTGCTCGGCACCAACGAGCGGCTCGGCCGGGGACCGTTCGCGGACATGGACCTCGACACCGCGAGGAACGTGCTGCGCGAGGTCGAACGGCTCGCCACGGAGGACTTCGCGGCGTCGTTCGAGGAGGGCGACCGGACGCCGCCGACGTTCGACGCGGCCACCGGCTCGGTGACGTTGCCGGCGGGGCTGCGCAAGAGCCTCGACGCGTTCTTCGGCGGCGAGTGGTTCCGGCTCGACCTGCCCGAGCACCTCGGCGGCTACGGCGCCCCGCCGAGCCTGCGCTGGGCCTGCGCGGAGCTGCTCTGCGGCGCCAACGCCCCGGCGTTCATGTACGCCGTCGGCCCGCTGTTCGCGAAGATCCTCGACGGCATCGCGACCGACGAGCAGCGCAAGCGGTTCGTCGAGCCGATGATCGAGCGCCACTGGGGCGCGACCATGGTCCTCACCGAGCCGGACGCCGGGTCGGACGTGGGCGCCGGGCGCACGCGGGCGTTCCAGCAGGCGGACGGCACCTGGCACATCGAGGGCGTCAAGCGGTTCATCACCAGCGGCGACTTCGACTGGCCGGAGAACATCGTCCACCTCGTCCTCGCCCGCCCCGAGGGCGCCGGGCCCGGCACGAAGGGCCTGTCGCTGTTCATCGTGCCGAAGCTCTGGGTCAACGAGGACGGCAGCCTCGGCGAGCGCAACGGCGTCTACGTCACCAACGTCGAGCACAAGATGGGCCTCAAGGCGTCCGCCACCTGCGAGATCACGTTCGGCGACAAGGCCCCGGCGCGCGGCTTCCTCGTCGGCGAGGTCCACGACGGCATCGCGCAGATGTTCAAGGTCATCGAGTACGCCCGGATGATGGTCGGCACCAAGGCCATCGCGACGCTGTCCACCGGCTACCTCAACGCGCTCGAGTACGCGAAGACCCGGCTGCAGGGCGCGGACATGACGCAGATGACCGACAAGACCGCGCCGCGCGTGCCGATCGTGCAGCACCCCGACGTCCGCCGGATGCTCATGACGCAGAAGGCGCACGCCGAGGGCATGCGCGCGCTCGTGCTCTACACCGCCACCGTGCAGGACCGCGTCGAGATGGGCGACACGTCCGCCGACGCGCTCAACGACCTGCTGCTGCCGATCGTCAAGGGGTACGGCTCGGAGACGTCGTACCGGCTGCTCGCCGACTCGCTCCAGGTGTTCGGCGGCTCCGGCTACCTCCAGGACTACCCCGTCGAGCAGTACATCCGCGACGCGAAGATCGACACCCTCTACGAGGGCACCACGTCGATCCAGGGCCTCGACCTGTTCTTCCGCAAGGTCGTCCGCGACCAGGGCGCCGCGCTCACCGCGCTGCTCACCGAGGTGCAGGACGTCGTCAAGGGCGACGCCGGCAACGGCGTCCTCGCCGGCGCCCGCGCCGCCCTCGGCACCGCGTTGGAGGACGTGCAGGGCATGGTCGGGACGATGGTCGGCTACCTGATGTCCGCGCAGGAGGAGCGCCGCAACGTCTACAAGGTCGGCCTCAACACGACCCGGTTCCTCATGTCGCTCGGCGACCTCGTCGTCGGCTGGCTGCTGCTCCGCCAGGCCGAGGTCGCGGTCGCGGCGCTCGCCGGGTCGCTGTCCGACTCGGAGCGGGCGTTCTACGAGGGGAAGGTCGCGGCCGCGACGTTCTTCGCGTCGACGGTGCTGCCCGAGCTCACCGCCCGTCGCCGCGTCGTGGAGACCACCGGGCTGGAGCTGATGGACCTCCCGGTCGAGGCGTTCTAGAAGACCGACAGCTCGCTGTAGCCGGTGTAGAAGCCGCCGCCCGGGCCGACGATCCGCACGAACCGCGCGCGGCCGGTCACCGGCCCCGAGCAGCCGGAACGTGCCGTCCGCCAGGTGCGGCGGTCGTTGGAGAGCTGGATCCGGCCGCGGTCCCACGAGCAGCCGTGCACGACGACGTGGTGCACCGGCCGGACCGAGCCGAGGTCGACGGCGACGGCGCGCTCGCACGGGCCGGTGGTGCAGCCGCTGTCGCGCAGCACGGGGGTCCACCAGCCGTCGAGGTCGCCGTCGGTCAGGCCGCAGTCGTCGTTGCGGACGGCGGGGCCGGACGGCGCGCGGTACTCGTAGCAGGGCCGGCCGCGGGAGACCGGCACGAACGTCCCCCGCATGGTGGTCGTGCCGACGTAGGTCACCTCGCCGAACCGCGGCGTCCGCACCCGCACGCGCACCTCGACGTCGGCGGCCTGGTCCTCGACCAGCCGCGCGTCGAACGCCGCGCCGGAGCGGGCCGGGTCGATCGTCACGACGTCGTCGTGCGCGCCGCTGGTGACGGCGACGCGCACGTTCGTCGCGACGCCCGCCCGCCGCGGCACGGCGGCGAAGCCGACGCGCGCGGTGGTGCCGCTCACCGTCACCCGCGGCGCGGGCGCCCACAGCACCACCTCGGGCAGGGCGGTCGCGGTCCCGCGGAAGTCGAAGTCGCCGCCGTACATGCGGTAGTCCTCGACCCCGACGCTGACCTCGTAGTGGTCGGGCGCCTTCGGGAGGTACACGGTGTACGCGCCGCGCTCGTCGGTCATGCCCTGCTCGTACGGCACCGTGCAGACGTCGGCGAGGCAGGCCAGACCGAGCGTCGCGAGCGCCATCACACCCCGGGCGAACCCCTCCACGAACCCCTCGTGCCGGGTGATCCGCACCCCCGCGCCGGCGACGGGCTGCCCGGCGCCGTCGACGACGCGGCCGGTGACGGGAACGCCGTCGGGCGGGGCGGAGTACGTGCGGACGGCGCGCGGCGTGGGCCGCACCGCCCGGTGCGTGGGCCGGGCGGGCCTGGTGGCGGGCGCGACGGCGGCCGGGCCGGTGCCGGGACGTCCGGCGCGGTCGCGCAGCAGCACGGCGCCGCCGAGGACGGCGAGCGTCGCGGCGAGCAGGACGGCGAGCGGCGCGAGCCAGGTGGGGCGGGGCGGCTTCGGCGGCGGCCCCCAGCCGGGCGGTGGCGGCCCCCAGCCCGTCGGCTGCGGTGCCCAGTCGGGCCGCGGGGGGACGTTGCCCCATCCGTCGGTCACGGCCGCCCCCTCACGTCGCGTCTCGGCGTTGGACGCCGTGGCGCCCCGCCGGTTACGCAGGGTGCCACACGTGGCGTGCCGCGGTCCCGGCAGCGGGCAGGTCTCCCCCCATGACTCCGCGAACGACGGGACCGCGGCCGCCGTCCGAGCCCACCCCGGAGCGGCGACGTGTCGCTCTACGTCTTAGAGGGCTCGCGGGCCCGAAAGGTTCACTTCCGGACGTAATCGATGGGACAGTTCTCCGTGTCCTCTCCAACGACCCCTACCCCGATGGAGACCACCGTGCCGACGGACACCGTCGACCCGCGCCAGGCCCGGGCCGCTCTCGCGCTCGTGACCCTCGGCCTGCTGCTCACGCTGACGGGGGCGCTGCTGCTGTCGCGTCCGGCGGCGTTCACGCTCGTGCTGCTGCCGCTGCTGGCGTTCGTCGCCGTGCTGCGGCGGGTCCGGGCCTAGGCGTCGACGCCGCGCAGGACCAGCTCCAGCCGGGCGTCCGCGTCCGGCACCAGCCGCACCGGGATGCCCCAGTCCTGCGTCGTCAGGTGGCAGGCCGGGTGCTCCACCTCGTCGTCGCACGTCGCCGCCCACGCGGTCACGTGCAGCACGCCGCCGTCGAGGCCGTCCGCGACCCTGAGCTCGCGGGTCAGGCCGGTGCCGGTGCCGGCGCCGTCGGCGAGCAGCTCCGGCGGTGAGGCGCTGACCGCGAGCCGGGTCGCCGGGCCACCGGAGGAGTCCAGGTGCTGCCCCTTCGGCGGCTCGAACACCACCGTCAACGTCACCGCCCCCGGCCGCAGGTCCGTCGCCGGCCGCTGCGTCCGCCGGGCGCCGGCGTCGACGCGTTCGGCGGCCATCAACGGCCGGGTGACCCGGTGCGCGGCCGACTCCACGACCACGACCTCGCCGCCGACCTCCACTGCGGCCGACGGCTCGCCCAGCCCGGTCGCCAGCGTGCTCACGGTGCCGGTGGCCGGGTCGTACGCGCGGAGGGCGCCGTTGTAGGTGTCGCAGACGACGACGGTGCCGTCGGCGCGGGCCAGCACGCCCAGCGGGTGCTGGAGCAGCGCGTCCGCGGCCGGGCCGTCGACGTGGCCGAAGTCGAACAGCCCGTGCCCGACGACGGTCCCGACCTCGCCGTCGCGGTACCAGCGCAGCGCCGAGGTCTCCGCGTCGACGAACCACAGCCGGTCGGCGCCCACCGCCAGCCCGCTCGGCTGCGCGAGGTACGCGCGGTCCGCCGGGCCGTCGCGCAGCCCCTCGGCCGCCGTGCCGGCGACCGCGCCGACCGTCTCGCCGTCGTACGCCCAGAGCTGGTGGATGCCGGCCATCGCGACGAACAGCCGGCCGTCGTACCAGGCGACGTCCCACGGCGACGACAGCGGCTGCTCCAGCGCCGGCCCGCCGAACGGCGCCGCGCGGAGCTGCGCGCCCGTCCCGGCCAGCGTCGTGACCTCGCCGGTGTCCAGGTCGAGCGCGCGGACGAGGTGCGCGACCGTGTCGGCGACGGCGACCCGCCCGTCGGGGAGCAGGCAGAGCCCCTGCGGCTCGGCGAACCCGTCGTAGCGGCGGACCTCCTCGAACGCCGCGTCGAGCAGCACCACCTGGTGGTGGCCGGTGTCCGAGACGAGCAGGCCGCGCGGCGTCGGCACCGCCTTCGCCGGGAACCGCAACGGCGTCGGCGCCGGCTCGGCGATCGCCACCGGCGCGGGGCCGCGGCGCAGCGTGCCCTTCGCCTCGTGTGCCGCCGCGACGTCGCGGACCACCTCGGCCAGCCCGGCCGCGTGGCCCTCGCCGGACGCCTGCGCGACGACGTACCCCTCGGGGTCGATCAGCACGAGCGTCGGCCAGGCGCGGACGGCGTACTGCCGCCACATCGCGAGGTCCGGGTCGTCCAGCACCGGGTGGCGGACGTCGTAGCGCTCGACGGCGGCGACGACCGCGTCGTGGTCGGCCTCGTGCGCGAACTTCGGCGAGTGGACGCCGACGACGACGAGAACGTCGGCCAGCTCCTCCTCCAGCGCGCGCAGCTCGTCGAGGACGTGCAGGCAGTTCGCGCAGCAGAACGTCCAGAAGTCGAGCAGCACGACCTTGCCCCGCAGGGCGGCGAGGGACAGCGGGCCGGGCGTGTTCAGCCACCCGCCGGCCCCGGTCAGCTCGGGCGCGCGCACCCGCGCCGTGGTGTCCACCATGCCGCCAGTCTCCCCCAGCGGCCGCGTCAGGTCCGGGGCAGGCCGAGCATCTCGCGGACCGTCGGCAGCAGCGTCGTGAGGTCGTGCTTGCGCAGGTAGCGGTCGATCGCCGGCTCGCGCGCCGCCTCGACTGCGAGGTCGTGCGTCGTGAACAGCAGGATCTTCATGTCGGGCGCCACCTCCTTGAGGCGGGGCGCGAGCTGGAGCCCCATCACGGTGCCCTCGATGAAGTGGTCGAGGATGACGAGCGTCGGCTGCGTCGCCCGCGCCAGCGCGACCGCCTCCTCGGCGTTGGCGGCCTCCCCCTCGATCTCGAACCGCGCGTCGGCGCCGAGCATCAGCCGGACGAGCACGCGGAAGTCCCGGTCGTCGTCGACGACGACGAGCACCCGCAACGGCGGGCCGCCGGGCGTGGTCACGACGCGACCGGAACGGTGTAGCGCACGGTGGTCCCCTCACCGACGACGCTCTCGGCGGCGATCTCGCCGCCCTGCGCCTCGACCAGAGCCTTGCAGATGTAGAGGCCCAGTCCGGTGCCTTTCTCGCCACCGGGCGCGTTGCCGAGCCGCGCGAACTTCCCGAACAGCCGCGCCACGCCGTCGGCGGGGATGCCGGGGCCGCGGTCGGCGACGGTGACCTCGAGGAACGCGCCGCGCCGGGCGACGGCGACCCGCACCGGCGTGCCCTCGGGCGAGAACTTCTGCGCGTTGGACAGGATGTTGGTGAGGACGCGCCACTGCCGGTCCTCGTCGGCGTTCGCCTCCGGCAGGTCGCCGTCGATCGCGACGTCGATCGGGCGGTCCGGCCGGGCGGAGACCATCTCCTCGGCGGTGCGCCGCACCAGCGCGGCGAGGTCGAACGGCCGGATCTCGTACGGGAAGTCACCCGACTCGATGCGCGCCACCTGGAGCACGTCCTCGACCAGCGTGGACAGCCGCTTGGTGTTGCGCAGGGCGACGCCGAGCAGCTCGCGCTTCATCTCGTCGGGCAGCGCGTCCCAGCGCCCGAGGACGGTGTCGAGGTAACCGGCGATGACGGTCATCGGCGAGCGGAGGTCGTGCGCGACGACGCCGACGAACTCGTTCTTCAGCTCGTCCAGCTCGCGCAGCCGGGCCGAGGTGGACCGTTCGTCGTCGAGGCGGGCGAGCGTGTAGATGGCGCCGCCGACGACGCTGGCCAGCTCGTCGGCGAGGCCGAGGTCGGCGGCCTCGAACGCGTCGAGGCGAGTGGAGCTGAAGCCGAGCGTGGCGCGGACCGCGCCGCCGATGACGACGGGGACGGAGATCGCGGACCGGACGCCGATCCGCGCGGCGAAGCTCCCGCCGAACGCCGCGTCGCCGGCGCGGATCAGCACCGCGCGGCGGGAGGCGAGGACGCGGGAGACGACGGGGTCGGTGAGCGGGGTGGCGGTGCCGACGGGGGCGGTCGCGGCCGCGTGGCCGGCGACCGCGACGACCGTCACCTCGGTGTCGCCGACGACGGAGAGGCTGGCGCGGTCGAACGGCAGCGCCGCGCCGGCCGCGGCCGCGAACCGCTGGAACGCCGTCGCCAGCTCGGTCTCCGACGACACCGCCTCGTACGCGCCGCGCAGCACCGAGTCCCGCTGGGTCCGGCGCAGCAGCGTGTCCTGCACCTCGGCGCGGTGCGCGGCCTCCGCCTCGAGCCGGGTCGCGAGCACCTCGGCGGTGCGGCGGCGGCGGATCGCCGTCTGCCCCAGCCACGCGGCGCCGGCCAGCAGCGCGGAGAGCACGACGCCGATCGCGAGCACGACGCCGGAGGCGCGGTCCACGGAGAGCGTGCGGTCGGCCTCGGCGCCGACGTTGACCAGCGCCTGCCACAGGAACAGCGTCGTCGCGAGCGCCGCCACCGCGACCGGCACCGGCAGCCACCGCGGGGTGCCGCCGGGGGCAAGGTCCCAGGCGGCGGCGAGGTAGCCGCCGGCGGCGGCGAGCAGCGCGACCGCCGTCAACGGCGCCATCGCCGTGCTGGTCCGCCAGGTGTAGGCGGTCGACACGCCGCTCGCGTAGCCGAACAGCGCCACGAGCGCGAGCCCGGCCACCAGCGACGACGCCAGCCCGACGAGCAGCGCGGCCCGGCCGGTACGTCGCAGCGCGAGGTGCACGGCGGTGACGCCGAGGACGGCGAAGCAGACGGCGGTGTTGCGCGCCATCCGGCCCGGCGTGTCGACACCGGTGACGATCCACGACCGGTAGAGGAGCTGGTCGATGCCGAGCCCGCGGCCGAGCAGGTACTCCGCCAGCGTCACCAGGCCCCACACGGCGGTGAACGCCGCCGGCGCCGCCGCCGCGCGCGGCCGCCGCGTCGCGAGCAGCAGCAGCGCCAGGCCCAGCAACGTCAGGCAGAGCGCCGTGTTGAACTGCATCGGCACCTGGCGGGGCCGGAGCTGGATCAGCGACCGGGTGTGGCTGACCCAGCCGTAGAGCTGGACCAGCCCGACGGCGGCGACGAGCGCGCCGAACGCCGCGGCGACCGCGCGGAGCCGGTGCGGCGCGGGGAGGTCGGGCTCCGGCAGGTCGACCGCGCGGGCGCGGACGGAGCCGGGCACGGCCAGTGCGGTCACCGCACCTCCCCAGCCCCCCTGGTCGATGGGTGGATCTTGCCCAGGTTCGGGCCGGTCCACAACGAACCGCGCGATCCCGTCGCCCGCCGGGTCGCCGCCGTGCGAGACTCGGCGGCGGCAGCAACGGCGCTGCTCCCCCCTGTACCGGCCACGCCACGATCACCGGGAGCCCGCCGTCCGATGACCGCCTACCACCTCGACCCCGAGCGGGACGCCTGCGGCATCGGGTTCGTCGCCGACGTCCGCGGCCGCCGTACCCACCGCCCGATAGCGACGGCGCTGGCGGCGCTGGGCCGCGTCGAGCACCGCGGCGCGATCGCCGACGACCCGCAGGCGGGCGACGGCGCGGGGCTGCTGCTGCCGGTCGACCACGCGTTCTACGCGGCGCGCGCCGGCCTCGACGCCGACGACGCGCCGCTGCTCGGCCTGGCCATGGCGTTCCTCCCGGCCGGCGTGGAGGGCGGCGAGCCGGTGCGGGCGGCGGCCCGTCGCGCGCTGGAGGACGCCTGCCTGCACGAGGGCATCGGCGTCTCGTCGTGGCGGCCGGTGCCGGTCGACCCGGAGGCGCTCGGCGAGCACGCCCGCAAGCACGCGCCGCGCATCGAGCAGGCGGTGCTGCTGCGCTCCACCAGCGTCACCGTCGAGGAGGCGGAGTGCCGGGCGTTCCGGGCGCGGAAGCGGTTCGCGCGCACCGTCGCCGCCCGCGGCATCCCCGCCTACCTCGCGTCGATGTCGTTCCGGACGGTCACCTACAAGGCGCTCTGCGCGGCCGAGCAGCTCGGCGCGTTCTACGGCGACCTCACCGACCCGGCGCTGGCGGCGCCGTTCGCGGTGTTCCACCAGCGGTACTCCACCAACACCACGCCGACGTGGACGCGCGCCCAGCCGTTCCGCTTCCTCTGCCACAACGGCGAGATCAACACCATCCAGGGCAACGTCACGTGGATGTCGGCGCGCGAGGGCTCCCTCGGCACCGGCGACCTCATCGACGAGGAGCTGGTCCGCCCGGTGATCGAGCCGGACGGCTCGGACTCGGCAATGCTCGACAACGCCGTCGAGCTGCTGGTGCGCGCGGGCCGCGACGTGCGGCACGTCATGGCGATGCTGGTGCCGGAGGCGTGGGAGACGGAGGGGCGGCTGCCGGAGCCGGTGCGCGACTTCTACGCGTACCACGCGGGCCTCACCGAGCCGTGGGACGGCCCGGCCGGGCTGGTGTTCACCGACGGCGAGCGGGTCGGCGCCTGCCTGGACCGCAACGGCCTGCGCCCGCTGCGCTACGCCGTCTCCTCCGAGGGCCTGGTCGTCTGCTCGTCCGAGGCGGGCGTGGTCGACCTCGGCGGCACCGTCACCCGCGGGCGGCTCGGGCCGGGCCAGATGATCTGCGTCGACCCGAAGATGGGGCTCCAGCACGACGCCGAGATCAAGGCGTGGCTGGCCAACCGGATGCCGTACGGCGACTGGCTGCGGCACGGCCTGCGCCGCGTCGGCTCCGGCGCGCCGGTCGCCGAGCCGGGGCCCGCGCTCCAGCTCCGGCAGGTGGCGTACGGCTACACCCGCGAGGAGCTGACCACCGTCCTGCGGTCGATGGGCACGACCGGCAAGGAGCCGGTCTCCTCGATGGGCGACGACACCGCGCTCGCCGTCCTCTCCGGCACCCGCCGCAGCGTCGCGTCGTACCTCAAGCAGCGGTTCGCCCAGGTCACCAACCCGCCCATCGACCACCTGCGCGAGCGCACGGTGATGTCGTTGCGGACCCGGCTCGGGATGCTCGAACCCCTCCTCACCGAACGCCCCGAGGCCGCGCGCGGCGTCGAGCTGGCGACGTTCGTGCTGACCCCGGCCGGGCTGGACGACCTGGTCGGCTCGTCCGGCGTGCTGGGGCGGTGGACCCGGCTGGACTGCACGTTCCCGGTGGCCGAGGGGCCGGCCGGGCTGGACAGCGCGCTGATCCGGCTGTCCTACGCCGCCGAGGCCGCGATCCTGGCCGGCACCGAGCTGGTCGTGCTGGACGACTCGGGCGTGACGCCGGACCGGGCGCCGGTGCCGATGCTGCTCGCCGTCGGCGCGGTGCACCAGCACCTCATCGACGGGCAGCTCCGGTCGCTCGCGTCGCTCGTCGTGGACTCCGGCGAGCCGCGCGACGTGCACCACTTCGCGACGCTGCTCGGCTACGGCGCCGAGGCGGTCTGCCCGCGGCTCGCGCTGGAGACGGTCGCCGCGCTGGCCATCAAGACGGGCGGCCCGGAGTCGGCCGGCCCGGCGCAGGAGGCGTACCGGCACGCGGTCGAGGACGGCGTGCTCAAGATCATGAGCAAGATGGGCATCTCCTGCCTCGACTCCTACCGCGGCGCGCAGATCTTCGACGCGGTCGGGCTGGCGCACGCCGTGGTCGACCGCTGCTTCCGCGGCACCGTGTCGCCGATCGGCGGCGTCGGCTTCGCCGAGCTCGGCGAGGACGTGCTGCACCGGCACGCGGCGGCGTACGCCGCGAAGCCGGTCCTCGACAACCCCGGCAACGTGAAGTGGCGCCGCGGCGGCGAGTACCACTCGACCAACCAGGACGTCATCCAGGCGCTCCAGTCGCTCACGCTGCCGGAGGCGGCGCCGGTGCCCGGCGCCGGCCAGGAGCTGGTCGCCGCGCACGCGCTGCGGCGCGCGGTCCAGCACGGCGAGCGGGCGGCGTACGACCGCTTCGCCGCGCTGGTCAACGACCGGCCGCCGAGCGAGCCGCGCGACCTGCTGGAGCCGATCCCCGCGGCGGCGCCGATCCCGCTCGAGCTGGTCGAGCCGGTGAGCGAGATCGTCAAGCGGTTCTCCACCGGCGCCATGAGCCACGGCTCGATCGGCGCCGAGGCGCACGAGACGCTGGCCCGCGCCATGAACCTCCTCGGCGCCCGCTCCAACTGCGGCGAGGGCGGCGAGGACCCGGTCCGCTTCCGCGACGACCGCAACAGCCGGATCAAGCAGATCGCCAGCGGGCGGTTCGGCGTCACGCCGGAGTACGCGGCGTTCGCCGACGAGCTCCAGATCAAGGTCGCGCAGGGCTCCAAGCCCGGCGAGGGCGGGCAGATCCCCGGCCACAAGGTCACCGAGGAGATCGCCCGGCTGCGGCACACCACCCCCGGCGTCGGGCTCATCTCGCCGCCGCCGCACCACGACATCTACTCGATCGAGGACCTCTCCCAGCTCATCTACGACCTCAAGCAGGTCAACCCGCGCGCGGACGTCTCGGTCAAGCTCGTCGCCTCCGCCGGCGTCGGCACCATCGCGGCCGGCGTGGCCAAGGCGTTCGCCGAGGTCGTGCACGTCTCCGGCTCCGACGGCGGCACCGGCGCGTCCGCGCTCTCGTCGGTCAAGAACGCCGGGCAGGCGTGGGAGTTCGGGCTGGCCGAGACCCAGCAGTCGTTGATGCGCAACGGCCTCCGCTCCCGCATCCGGGTCCGCGTCGACGGCGGCTTCAAGACCGGCCGCGACGTCATCGTTGCCGCGCTGCTCGGCGCGGACGAGTACTCGTTCGGCACCGCGGCGCTGCTCGCCGAGGGCTGCATCATGGTCCGCGCCTGCCACCGCAACACCTGCCCCGTCGGCATCGCCACGCAGGACCCCGAGCTGCGCGCGAAGTTCACCGCCACGCCCGAGCAGGTCGCCGGCTACCTGCGCTACGTCGCCGAGGAGGTGCGCGAGCACCTGGCGTTCCTCGGCTTCCGGTCGCTGGACGAGGCGATCGGCCGCACCGAGGCGCTGCGCCAGCGGCGCACCACCGACCCGCGCGCGGAGCTGCTCGACCTGCGGCCGTTGCTGGCCGTCACCGGCGACGGGCCGCGGCGGTTCGTGGCGCCGGTGACCATCCAGCGCCAGCACGCGCCGCTCGGGGACCGGCTCTACGACGAGGCGTGGCCGGTCGTCTCCACCGGCGGCACCGTCGAGCTGGACTGGTCCATCGCCAACGGCGACCGGTCGTTCGGCGCGCGCCTCGGCGGCGCCGTGGGCCGGGTGTTCGGCCGCCGCACGCCGCCGGGGTCGGTGACCGTGCGGGTGAGCGGCGTCGCCGGCCAGAGCCTCGGCGCGTTCCTCACCGACGGCATCCGGGTCGAGCTCACCGGCGAGGCGAACGACTACGTCGGCAAGTCCATGGCCGGCGGCGTCGTCGCGATCCGCCCGCCCGCCAACGACGCCGGCGACGCCGTCCTCGCCGGCAACACCTGCCTCTACGGCGCCACAGGGGGTCGTCTCTTCGTCGCCGGGCGCGCCGGCGAGCGGTACGCCGTGCGCAACTCCGGCGCCGTCTCCGTCGTCGAGGGCACCGGCGACCACCTCTGCGAGTACATGACCGGCGGCACCGTCGTCGTGCTCGGCCCCACCGGCCGCAACGCCGGCGCCGGCATGAGCGGCGGCGAGCTGTTCGCCCACGACCCGGACGGGACGTTCCCGGCCCGCGTCAACACCGCGATGGTGCGGGTCGAGCGCGTCGCCGACGCCGGGGCGTTGCGCGCGCTCGTCGCCGAGCACCACGCCGCCACCGGCTCGCCGCGCGCGGCCGCGCTGCTCGCCGCCTGGTCGGTCGAGGCGAGCCGGTTCTGGCGGGTCAGCGCGATCCCGCCGGTGGTCGAGCTCGACACGGACGCCGACGAGGACGAGAAGGCGGCGGCCGCGCGCTAGGTGCCGGTCAGCACCGGCAGCAGGTACGTCCGCCCGTCCATCCGCAGCCGCACCACCCCGGGGGGCGCCGCCGGCGACACCCGGTGCTGCGCGAACCCCGTGCTGTGCACCAGCCGCGCGAAGTGCCGACCGTCCGGCGCGTACTCGACCTCCGTCACGCGCGGGTTGGGGATCACCAGGACCCGGGTGCCGTTCTCGATGCGGACGGCCACGCCGGGGAGCTGGTCCAGCGACCGGTTCAGGTACTCCGTCGTGTACACCCGCGGCCCGTGCCTGTCGTCGCTGGTCACGACGAGCCGCGGCTTCCCCGAGCCGATCCGCAGCACGTCCACGAACACGCCGAACCACTGCTGCACCGGCGTGATCGCGTACGGCTGCGGCCGTTCGCGCAGCCGCAGGAACGCCGCCTCCAGCGCCCGGGCGTGCGTCTCGTACTCGTTCTCGGCGCCGCGCGGCCAGGGCACCGTCGGCGGGGCGACCGCCGGCGCGCCGCAGCCGGGTGGCGGGCAGTCGGCTCCCGCGGCGGCCGGCCGCGGCACGATCCGCCACCGCACGTGCCGCCCGGTGTCGTAGCCGGTGACCGTCACGTCCGCCAGCGCGGTCGCGACGTAGCCGGCGCCGTCGCCGGTCGCCACCACGCCCGCCCCCGCACCGCGCGCCGACCACGTGATCACCGCCAGCCCCGGCTCGGCGACGACGACCACCCCCAGCCGCCGCCGGTCGTACGACCGCAGCACGAACGCCATCGCCACCGTCCGCCGCGGGTCCGGCGCCGGCCGGTCCTCCATGACCGCGAACTCGCTGCGCGCGAACACGCGCAGCAGCGCGACCCGCCGGCGCCCGCGGCCGTCGAGGCCGGTCACGACGGCGACGTCGTCCTGGCCGTACAGGACCCGCACCTCGGTGTGCCCGGTGCCGGCCTCCCGGTCCGCGTCCCACGCGCTGGTGGCCGCCTCCACCCACAGCGGCCCCGTGAGCGAGCCGCGGGCCGGCCAGCGGAGGTAGCCGCCCGCGCGCGGCCGCCCGGCCGCGGCGTAGTCCTTCGGCACCGGCGCCGCCGGCCGCCACGGCACCACGAGCAGCGCCGCGACCGCGGCGAGGGCCACCGCCCCCACCACGGCACCGCGGCGCCGCCGCCGCGCCCCCGCCAGCCGGCGCACCGCGAGCCCGGACAGCCGTTCGCCGCCCGCCTCCTCCGCCGCCCGCGCCAGCGCCCCGCGCAGGTCCTGCTCGACGCTCATCGCACGCCCTCCGCCGTCAGGCCCTCGTCCGCGCGCAGCCGGGCCAGCGCCCGCGACGTCTGGCTCTTGACCGTCCCCACCGAGCAGCCCAGGACCGCCGCCGCCTGCGCCTCCGTCAGGTCGTCGTAGAACCGGAGCACGACCACCGCCCGCTGCCCCTTCGGCAGCCGCCGCAACGCCGCCGTCACGTCGTGGCGGTCGCTGACCGCCCGCGCGTGGTCGCCGCGCCCGGCCGTCTCCGGCACCTCCGCAACCGCCACCTCACGGCGGTCGCGGCGCCACCAGGAGAGGAAGTCGTGGAACAGCACGCGGCGCACGTACCCCTCGGCGTTGTCCATCCCGCCGACCCGGTCCCAGCGCACCCACGCCTTCGCGAGCGCCGTCTGCACCAGGTCCTCGGCCCGGGACCGGTCGCCGCAGAGCAGGTACGCCGTGCGCACCAGCGCCCGGCCGCGCGCGGCGACGAAGTCGTCGAACGCCTGCTCGTCGCCGCCCACCGGCCACCTCCCTCGCGGTACCAAGCCCGCGCCCCCCGCGGAAGGTTGTCAGGCGGCCGTCACCGCCGTCACCGCCGTCACCGAGAACGACAGCACGTTGATCGTCGCGCGGCCCCTGCCGCTGAGCAGGTAGACCCCGCCGAACCCCTGGAGCAACGGCGCGTCGGTGTCGGTGACGCGCCCGACCTCCTGGTCGTTGACCGTCATCACCAGGTGCACGACGCCGCTCGCGGTCGTGGCGCAGGTGCCGGCCACCGCCCACGCCGAGCCGCCGATCGTCGTGTCGCCGCTCGCCAGCGGCGTGAGCCGGGCGCCGTCGTGCTTCGCGATCCGCCACGACGCGGTGTGCGTCGCCAGGTCGTTGGTGAGCTGGAACGAGTACCGCTTGTCGTTCAGGTCGCGGCAGGTGACGCCGAGCCAGTCGCCCTGCCCGAACGCCAGCGTGCTCTGGAGGTCCGCCGCCACCCGGTAGCTGGCGAGCTGCTGCTCGGACACGCCGCGGAAGTCCGGGTGCGGGAACAGCTGCGTGCCCGCCTTCCGCACCGTGACCGTGTACTGCGGGTGCGCGTACTCGGTGTGCACCGTGTACGTGGCGTTCGCCGTCGTGCCGTTCGGCCAGCCGTGGGTCTTCGTGGTGAAGTCGTCGCTGAACAGCACCGCGCCCGCCGTGAACGTCGCCGACGCCTCCGGGGCGGGTGCCGTCGTCGCGGCCGTCGTCGCGGCCGCCGTCGTGCCCGCCGCCGTCGTCGGGGCCGCCGTCCCGCCGCCGCCCGAGCACGCCGTCAGCGCGAGTGCCGCCACCACCACGAGCGTCCGCATCGGTGCTCCCATCGCCGCCTGCGGGGCGCCTGCCCCGGGTGTCCGGGCGGGAAACGTGCGCCGCCCGCGCGCAGGACCACCTCGCCCCCGCGTCGAAGCACGCCCCCGACGTCCCCTGCGCAGGAGGTGGGTCGGGTGCCCCGACGCCGTACCACGCCGTTCGTCGCCGCCGCCGCGGCGGGTCTCGGCGTCGCCGCCGCGCTCGCCGCGCCCGGTCCGGCCGCCACCGCCGCCGCGCCGCGGTTCGCCAAGCCGGTGCTGCTCACCGTCGACGCCAACGCCGGCGGCTACGAGCCCGGCGTCGTGGTCGACAAGTTCGGCAACGTCGTCGTCACCGCGCACAAGCAGAACCACACCCTCGTCGTCTCCCCGGACAGCCGGTCGGCGACCGGGACGCGCAGCATGTCGTGGGTCTGGTGGTCCAGGGACGGCGGCAAGACGTTCGCCGACATGCCGGGGCTCACGCTCGCGCAGGAGCAGAACGCCCAGTTCGGCGACGAGGGCGACCTCGCGACCGACGCCACCGGGCACATCTACTTCGTCGACACCAACGTCGGCGACATCTCGTTCACCCGCTGGCGCGCCAGCGGCCGCGACGAGCTGGTGCTCGAGACGACGCGCCCCGCCAACGTCATGGGCGAGCCGGTGGACGACCGCCCGTGGATCACCGCGCACGGCGACGGCGTCGTCATGTACCTCGGCAACGAGGGCGGCGACGAGTACCCGGCCGGCCAGCCGCCGCTCGGCGGGCAGCCGGACGCCGCCAACGGCCCCGGCCGTTACACGATCTACATGAGCTACGACCACGGCGACACGTTCGACCACACCGGCTACACGCTGCGCGACTCGGGCTGGTGCCGCCCCCTCACCGACCGCCGCAAGACCACGAAGTCGTTCTACGTCGTCTGCTCCGACGACAACGGCACCCACTACGCGTACGTCAGCACCGACGACGGCCACCACTTCACCCGCTACACCATGGGCAAGTACGCGTCCTCGAGCTGGATCAACGGCGCCGTCGGCCCGGACGGCAGCCTCTACGCGATGTACCACGAGAAGCACGACGACGGGCAGCACCTCATGCTCTACACGTCGAAGAACGCCGGGCGCACCTGGTCCAAGCGCGACGTCACCGTCGGCCGGCCCGGCGCGATCGCATACTCGTGGATGGACGTCTCGCCGAAGGGCCTCCTCGGCATCGCGTACTACTTCAGCAAGGACGGCAGCCACGACTGGGAGGTCTGGGCGGGCACCGCCAAGCCGGGCCAGAAGTTCGCCTTCGGCAAGGTCGCGCCGGGCCAGAAGCTCACCGCGGACAACTCCGGCGCCCCGTGGGGCGACTTCTTCCAGATCGCGTTCGGCCCCGACGAGAAGCTCAACGTCGTGTGGACGCAGAACGCCGCCCTCGCCGGCGTCGGCGGCCTCAACAGCGAGATCTACTACGCCCGGCAGCTCTAGCCCGGCGCACCCTTTCGCGCCGCGGCTCGTTGTCCGGCGCAGCCGCCCAGGAAACAGGAGAACAGATGCGCAAGCTCGCCGCCGTCGGAGCCGGAGCCGTCGCGCTCGCGGCCCTGGCCGCCCTCACCGTGCCCGGCAACGCGGCGCCCAAGCCGTACGTCGCCAAGTTCGGCAAGCCGGTCAAGGTCACGCCCGACCTCGGGTACGGCTACGAGCCGACCGTGGTCGCCGACAAGTTCGGCAACCTGTTCGCGACCGCGCACAAGGAGAACTGGCAGCTCGCCGTCGGCCCCGACGGCAACGCCACCGCCGGCAACCGCAGCATGTCCTGGGCCTGGTGGAGCCGGGACAACGGCAAGACCTGGCAGAACCTGCCCACCGGCCCCGGCGACGCGTTCAGCCACAACTTCGGCGACGAGGGCGACATGGCGTCCGACGACGCCGGCTACACCTACATGGTCGACACCAACGTCACCGACATCACGTTCACCGCGTGGAAGGCCAGCGGGAAGGGCGAGGTGGAGTTCGTCAACCACCTGCCGCTCGCGGTGTTCGCCGAGCCGGTGGACGACCGCCCGTGGGTCACCGCCCATGGCGACGGCCACGTCTTCTACTTCGGCAACGAGGGGAACAAGGGCCACCCGTCGGCCGGCAAGCCCCCGCTCAGCGGTGACGGCTCCGACGCCAACGGCAACGGCCGGTACACCGTCTACGCCTCGCACGACCACGGCGCCACGTGGGACCACCTCGGCTTCCAGCTCAAGGACTCCGGCTGGTGCCGTCCCGCGGCCGACCACAAGGCCGGCTCCAAGTACGTCTACGCCGTCTGCGGCAACGACAAGGACACCATCTACTCGTTCGTCAGCGCCGACGACGGCAAGACCTGGAAGCGCTACACGATCGACGAGTACGTCCCTGCCAAGCCCGACTCGTACCCGACCGTCGAGGTCGCCAAGGACGGCTCCCTCTGGGCCATGCACGTATCCAAGGCGACCGAGTCGACCGAGTCGATCAAGCTCTACCACTCGACCGACCACGGGAAGCACTGGACCAAGCAGAACATCACGCCGAAGAAGGGCAAGTTCGTCTACTCCTGGCTCGGCGTCTCGCCCGACGGCCGCCTCGGCATGGCGGCGTACTACCGGGCCAAGACGACCGACCCGTGGAAGGTGTACGGCGCCGTCTGGAAGCCGGGCGCCAAGCCGGTCCTCGTGTCGATCGACGACAAGAACCCGGTCGCCCCGGCGGCCGCCGAGACCCCGCCCGGCGACTTCCTCACCGCCAACTTCTCCAAGGACGGCAAGCTCAACATCGTCTGGACGCGCGTCGTGCAGCGGCTCGACGTGGAGGACCCGAGCGGCGAGGTGCCGCGCACCATCCGCCGCGACATCTACTTCGCCCGCTCGCTCTAGCACCCTCTCTCCCGAGGAAGGCCCGGCGCCCTGGCGCCGGGCCTTCCGTCGTCTACACCGGCAGGTCGTGCAGCACTTCCGCGACGAAGTCGAAGTCATACGGCTGGAGGCACGGGCCGTCGTTGACGAACGGCGGCCGGAACGCCACCGTGCACCTGTCCCTGATCGAGCCCGCGCGGATGTGATGCGGCAGCGGGTCGCCCGCGACCTGGACACGGTCGTCGAAGTCGGTGGGGCCCGTCCCGAACGGCATGCGCCCGTCCACGGTGAGCCGGCGTTCCTCGAACCGCACGTACCACGTCGCGCCGGCGCGGACGAAGCTCATCAGGCCGTGCGACTCCACCACGCCGTCGGAGACGGGGTCGTTCTCGACGGCGATGGTGACCGGGCCGCTGTACCACGGGTGCGGCGCCTCGAGCGTCTCCACGCCGATCCGTCCCGCTGTACAGGTCATGGAGCCATCGGCTACGAAGTAGCCCGGGTGGAGCACGGCCGGCGGCAGTGTTCCCTCGCACCGCAGGACGTCGAGCTCGATGTCGGCGTGGGCGGCGGGCGGGGTCAGCAGGGTGGCG